>NZ_JBHVIV010000027.1:0-96775 GCF_042799475.1 Kitasatospora sp. NPDC057692
CCCACCCCCCCCGCCCCCCCCCACCACCGCCGTTCGGGGCCTCAGGAGTAGACCGGACCGGTGAACTTCTCGCCCGGCCCGGCACCCGGGGCGTCCGGGACGATCGAGGCCTCGCGGAAGGCCAGCTGCAGCGAGCGCAGGCCGTCGCGCAGCGGCGCGGCGTGGAAGTTGCTGACCTCCGGGGCGCCCGCGGTGACGAGTCCGGCCAGCGCGGTGATGAGCTTGCGGGCCTCGTCGAGGTCCTTGTCCTTCTCGCCGCCCTCGGCGAGGCCGCACTTCACGGCGGCCGCGCTCATCAGGTGCACGGCGACGGTGGTGATCACCTCGACGGCCGGGACCTCGGCGATGTCCCGGGTGAGGTCGTCGAAGCCGATCGCCTCGTCGTCCGCGGCGGGGTTCTGGGTGGTCTCGCTGCTCAAGGGGGGCTCGTTCCGTCGTGCCGGTGTCCGTACAGAGGGAGCGTACAAGCCGGGGCGTGCGGGGGCGGAATAGCGTTCGACCCCCCGGCGCTGTATGCTTCGAGACTGACCGGCCAGACGTCCTCACGGAGGTCCGGCCAGCAAGTGGAGGCTCCACCCAGGAGGCCCGAGAGGGCAACCGCGAAAGTCTCCCACCTGATCGGCCTCACGGTCGACGGGTCCGGTCCGCGACGGGCGCCCAGTGTGCCGACGGTCGCCGCAGCGCCCCTCACCGGGTGCCGCCCCCGGTTGTGTGGAGCCCCGCTTGTACCGAGCGGGGCTTTTTTCGTGTCGCGGTGTGAACGGCCGAACGGAGCCGGGCACAGCGCAGCACGAATGAAGCCCCGCCCAGTGGTCGAGTCCACTACGTGCGACCGCCGTCCGACGGCCGCATCGCAGAAGGTGCAACCGAGGAGGCCCCATCAGCACCGAGCCCCGCATCAACGACCGGATTCGCGTCCCCGAGGTGCGACTCGTCGGTCCCAGCGGCGAGCAGGTCGGCATCGTGCCGCTTGCCAAGGCGCTGGAGCTCGCGCAGGAGTACGACCTCGACCTGGTCGAGGTCGCGGCGACCGCCCGGCCGCCGGTGTGCAAGCTCATGGACTACGGCAAGTTCAAGTACGAGTCGGCCATGAAGGCCCGTGAGGCGCGCAAGAACCAGGCGCACACGGTCATCAAGGAGATGAAGCTCCGGCCGAAGATCGACCCGCACGACTATGACACCAAGAAGGGTCACGTCGTCCGGTTCCTCAAGCAGGGCGACAAGGTCAAGATCACGATCATGTTCCGCGGTCGTGAGCAGTCCCGCCCCGAGCTGGGCTTCCGTCTGCTTCAGCGGCTCGCCGACGACGTCCAGGACCTGGGCTTCGTCGAGTCCTCGCCGAAGCAGGACGGCCGTAACATGATCATGGTTCTCGGCCCGCACAAGAAGAAGACCGAGGCGATGGCCGAGGCCCGCGCCGCTGCGGACGCCCGCAAGGCCGAGCGTCAGGGCCGCACCACCGGTCCGGACGCGGACCTCGCCGAGTCCGACGAGCCTGCCGAGGTTCAGGACGCCGCCGTCGAGGTTCAGGACGACGCTGCCGAGCCCCAGGACGCCGCTGCCGAGGTGGAGGCCCCCGAGGCCGCCGCTCCGGTCGAGCAGCCGGCCGAGGCCTCCCAGGGCGCCTGACCCTCCCAGGTCAGGCCCGGGAGACCGGCCACAGGGTGACGGGGCGCCCCGCCCGGTCACCGCAGATCCATCCTTCACGCCCGCGCGGCGCACACCGCGCGGGCGTGGACGGACCGACGAGGAGATACGGCGAAATGCCGAAGCAGAAGACGCACAGTGGCGCCAGCAAGCGCTTCAAGATCAGTGGCTCTGGCAAGGTGCTGCGCGAGCGCGCCGGCCGCCGCCACCTCCTGGAGCACAAGCCTTCGACGCTGACCCGCAAGCTGGCCGGGACGGTCGAGCTGGCCCCCGCCGACGCCAAGAAGATCAAGAAGCTTCTCGGCAAGTGATCGCCCTCCCGCCCGGCGCGAGCCGCGTGCGGGGCAGCTGATCCTTCCCGACCCATTCGAATGACGGACCACGTGAAGTAGTCCGTGGTCCAACCCAAGGAGTAATCAAGTGGCACGCGTCAAGCGGGCAGTCAACGCCCACAAGAAGCGCCGGGTCATCCTGGAGCGCGCCAGCGGCTACCGCGGCCAGCGCTCGCGCCTGTACCGCAAGGCCAAGGAGCAGGTCACCCACTCGCTGGTCTACAACTTCAACGACCGCAAGAAGCGCAAGGGCGACTTCCGTCAGCTGTGGATCCAGCGCATCAACGCTGCGGCCCGTGCCAACGGCATCACCTACAACCGCTTCGTGCAGGGCCTGAAGGCCGCCAGCGTCGAGATCGACCGCAAGATGCTGGCCGACCTCGCCGTCAACGACCCGGGTGCGTTCGCCGTCCTGGTCGAGGTCGCCCAGAAGGCGCTGCCGGCCGACGTGAACGCCCCGAAGGCCGCCGCCGACGCCGCCTGATCCCCGGATCAGTCGAGTTGAGCTGACCGGACCCGCAGGCTCGATCCTGCGGGTCCGGTTTTGCGTTACCCGGTCACCCCGGCCAGCCAGTACAGAGACGAGATCATGCCGAGCACCGACACCCCCCTGCTCACCTCCCTGCGCTCGCCCCGCGTGGTCGCGGCCCGGCGGCTCGCCAAGCGGAGCCAGCGCGGCAAGGAGCGCCGCTTCCTCGCCGAGGGCCCGCAGGCCGTGCGGGAGGCGATCGCGTTCGGGCGGCTGCCGGGCTCGGGCGAGCACGCCGTCGTCGAGGTGTACGCCACCGCCGAGGCCGCCGAGCGGCACGCCGTGATCGTGGAGGCCGCCCGCGCCGAGGGGCTGCCGGTGCTCACCGCCACCGACGAGGTCATCGCCGACATCTGCGACACGGTGACCCCGCAGGGCATCGTCGCGCTCTGCCGCTTCATCGACACGCCCTTCGCCGACGTCCTGGCCGCCCGTCCGCAGCTGGTCGCCGTGCTCGCCCACGTCCGCGACCCCGGCAACGCCGGGACCGTGCTGCGCACCGCCGACGCGGCCGGCGCGGACGCCGTGGTGCTCACCGACGCCTCCGTCGACCTGTACAACCCGAAGGCCGTCCGGGCCTCGGTCGGCAGCCTCTTCCACCTCCCGGTCGCCGTCGGCGTGCCGGTCGAGGAGGCGATCGGCCGGCTGCGCGAGGCCGGGGTGCGGGTGCTCGCCGCCGACGGCGCGGGGGAGCGCGACCTCGACCAGGAGCTCGACGAGGGCACCCTGGGCGCACCCGGCGCATGGGTGTTCGGCAACGAGGCGTGGGGGCTCCCCGAGGAGACCCGCGCACTGACCGACGAGGTCGTGCGCGTGCCGATCCACGGGCACGCCGAGAGCCTCAACCTGGCCACCGCCGCCGCCGTCTGCCTCTACGCCTCGGCCCGCGCGCAGCGCTCGCCCGGCGGGTGCCGCGCCGCGCGGTGACCCGCGCGCCGACCCCGGCGCCGATCCGACGCGAATCGTCGGCCATGCCCTATTACGCGGGGCTGTGAGGCGCTAGGGTCTGCCTCGGTGGGGGGAAAGACACGGTGGGTAATCGGGGAGGACACCCATGGTCGGCAGCGGGCCAGAGCTCGACCCGGACGACCTGCCGGACGGCCTGGTGGTCGCCGACGCCCTGGGCCGGGTGGTCTGCTTCAACCGCGCCGCCGCCAGGCTGACCGGCGTCGCCCCGCAGGCCGTGCTCGGCGGCGCCCTGGAGGACGTCCTGCCGCTGGAGGACCTGGACGGCCGCCGCTGGTGGCAGCTGACCGACCCGTACGGCGGCCTGGCTGTCCGCACCGGCCAGCCGGAGCGCAACCTGCTGCTGCCCGGTGGCCGCGAGGTGCTGGTCTCCGCCCGCTACGTCCGCGAGCGCCCCGGGGGCCCGCTGGAGCGGCTGGTGATCGCCCTGCGCGGCACCGAGGCGCGCCGCCGCACCGAGCGCAGCCACGCGGAGCTGATCGCCACCGTCGCGCACGAGCTGCGCTCGCCGCTCACCAGCGTCAAGGGGTTCACCGCGACCCTGCTCGCCAAGTGGGAGCGGTTCACCGACGGGCAGAAGCGGCTGATGCTGGAGACCGTGGACGCCGACGCCGACCGGGTCACCCGGCTGATCGCCGAGCTGCTGGACATCTCCCGGATCGACGCCGGCCGGCTGGAGCTGCGCAAACAGGTCGTCGACCTGGCCGCCGCCGTGCGCCGGCACGTCGAGCGCAAGGTCGCCACCGGCATCCCCGAGGAGCGCTTCGACATCCGGGTCAGTGAGCCGCTCACCGTGCTGTGGGCCGATCCCGACAAGGTCGACCAGGTGCTCGCCAACCTGCTGGAAAACGCCGTGCGGCACGGCGAGGGGACTGTCACCATTGAGGTGGCACCGGCCAAGGAGGTCGTCGAGGCCCCCGTCTGGGAGCGCCCCGGCACCCAGCCCCGCATCGTGGAAGGCACAGCGGTCACCGTGAGCGACGAAGGCAGCGGCATCCCCGAGGAGGCGGTGCCGCGCGTCTTCACCCGCTTCTGGCGCGGCTCCAAGCGCGGCGGCACCGGGCTCGGCCTCTACATCGTCAAGGGCATCGTGGAGGCCCACGGCGGCTCGATCCGCGTCGACCGCGCGCCCGGCGGCGGCGCCCGGTTCCGATTCATCCTGCCCGCCGGGGTGCCCGACTTCATGTTGTAGTCGGTCCGCCGGGCGGGCTTGACGGCAGCCGCGCTACGCGCTGCGACTACACTCGACCTTTGGCGTTGTGGAACGCCCCGCGCGGCCGCGCCGCGGACACCCCGCCTCCCCGGTTCGGAGAACGGCTGCCCGTGCCCCGGCCACGCCGGGCGTGACGCGAAGGCACGAGCCCCTTACCTGAGCACGGACGAGCAGGAGCACGGGAAGATAGAGATGTCGGCACCCAACAAGTCGTACGACCCGGTCGAGGTCGAGGCCCTCAAGCCCGAGGTGGTGGAGACGGCCCGGGACGAGGCCGTCGCCGCGTTCGCCGCCGCCACCAGCCTCGACGAGCTGAAGCAGGCCAAGGTCGCCCACACCGGCGACCGCTCCGCCCTGTCCCTCGCCAACCGCGAGATCGGCGCCCTCCCCCCGCACGCCAAGGCCGCCGCCGGCAAGCTGATCGGCCAGGCCCGGGGCGCGGTCAACCAGGCGCTCGCCAAGCGGCAGGCCGAACTGGAGGCCGAGCGCGACGCCCGGGTGCTGGTCGAGGAGGCGGTGGACGTCACGCTGCCCTACGACCGCACCCCGCGCGGCGCCCGCCACCCGCTGACCACGCTGGCCGAGCGCATCGAGGACACCTTCGTCGCGATGGGCTACCAGGTCGCCGAGGGCCCCGAGGTCGAGGCCGAATGGCTCAACTTCGACGCCCTCAACCTGGGCCCGGACCACCCGGCCCGCTCCATGCAGGACACCTTCTTCGTGCAGGCCCCGGACGGCTCCGCCGACTCCGGCGTGGTGCTGCGCACCCAGACCTCCCCGGTCCAGGCCCGCACCCTGCTCCACCGCGAGCCCCCCGTCTACGTGGTCTGCCCCGGCCGGGTCTACCGCACCGACGAGCTGGACGCCACCCACACCCCGGTCTTCCGGCAGGTCGAGGGCCTGGCGGTGGACGAGGGCATCACCTTCGCCGACCTCAAGGGCACCATCGAGCAGCTGGTCTCGACCCTGATCGGCGACGGCCTGGAGCTGCGCTGGCGGCCGTCCTACTTCCCGTTCACCGAGCCGAGCGCCGAGATCGACCTGCAGTGCTTCGTCTGCCTCGGCGCGTCGGTCGGCAACCCGGACCGCCCCTGCCGCACCTGCGGCTCCGAGGGCTGGATCGAGCTCGGCGGCTGCGGCGTGGTCAACCCGCGGGTGCTCGTCGCCTGCGGCGTGGACCCCAACCGCTACAGCGGGTTCGCCTTCGGCCTGGGCCTGGAGCGGATCCTGATGAACCGTCACAACGTCGCCGACATGCGCGACATGGTCGAGGGTGACGTGCGCTTCACCCTCCCGTTCGGGATGGAGATCTGATGCGCGTCCCGCTTTCCTGGCTGCGCGAGTACGTCGACCTGCCGGCCGGTGAGACCGGTCGCGACGTGGCCGAGCGGCTGGTCCGCGCCGGCCTGGAGGTCGAGACCGTCGAGCAGCTCGGCGGCGACCTCAAGGGCCCGCTGGTGGTCGGCGAGGTGCTCTCCATCGAGGAGCTGACCGGCTTCAAGAAGCCGATCCGGCACTGCTACGTCAACGTCGGCGAGGCCAACGGCACCGGCGAGCCGCAGGAGATCGTCTGCGGCGCCACCAACTTCGCCGTCGGCGACAAGGTCGTCGTGGTGCTCCCCGGCGCCGTGCTCCCCGGTCCCTTCCCGATCGCCGCCCGCAAGACCTACGGCCACACCTCGGCCGGCATGATCTGCTCGGCCCGCGAGCTCGGCATGGGCGACGACCACAACGGCATCATCGTGCTCCCGCCCGAGTACGAGCCCGGCACCGACGCCGTCGAGCTGCTCCAGCTCGTCGACGAGGTGCTCGACATCGCCGTCACCCCGGACCGCGGCTACTGCCTGTCGCTGCGCGGCGTCGCCCGCGAGGCCGCCGCCGCCTACGGGCTGCCGCTGGCCGACCCGGCGCTGCTCGACGTGCCGCCGGCCAACTCCTTCGGCTACCTGGTGAAGGTCAACGACCCGGCCGGCTGCGACCGCTTCGTGGCCCGCACCGTCGTCGGCCTCGACCCGGCTGCCAAGTCCCCGATCTGGCTCCAGCGCCGGCTGCAGAAGGCGGGCATCCGCCCGATCTCGCTCGCCGTCGACATCACCAACTACGTGATGCTGGAGGTGGGCCAGCCGCTGCACGCCTACGACAAGCAGCGCGTCGACGGCCCGATCGTGGTCCGCCGGGCGGAGGAGGGCGAGCGCCTCACCACCCTCGACGGCGTCCAGCGCACGCTGTCCGCCGAGGACCTGCTGATCTGCGACAACAGCGGCCCGATCGGCCTGGCCGGGGTCATGGGCGGCGCCTCCACCGAGATCCTCGACCCGGCCGCCGGCCCGGGCACCACCGAGGTGATCATCGAGGCGGCGCACTTCGACCCGGTCGCCATCGCCCGCGGCGCCAAGCGGCACAAGCTGCCCTCCGAGGCGTCCAAGCGCTTCGAGCGCGGCGTCGACCCGGAGGCCGCCCGCGCCGCCGCGCAGCGCGCCGTCGACCTGCTGGTGCTGATCGCCGGCGGCACCGCCGAGGCCGGTGTCACCGACATCGCCGCCCCGCACCCGGTGCGCACCATCACCATCGCCGCCGACCTGCCCGACCGGGTCGCCGGCACCGGGTACGGCCGGGAGACCGTCACCCGGCGCCTGCAGGAGATCGGCTGCTCGGTCTCCGGCGCCGACGTCCTGGAGGTCACCCCGCCGACCTGGCGCCCCGACCTCACGGACCCGTACGACCTCGCCGAGGAGGTCATCCGGCTGGAGGGCTACGACAACGTCCCCGCCCGGATGCCCACCGTCCCGCCGGGCAAGGGCCTGACCGAGGCCCAGCGGATGCACCGCCGGGTCGGCGTCGCGCTGGCCGGCGCGGGCTACGTCGAGGTCAACAACTACCCGTTCGTCGGCGAGGCCTCCTTCGAGGCGCTCGGCCTGGAGCCGGAGGACCGGCGGCGGCGCACCGTCACCCTGGTCAACCCGCTCAACGACGAGGAGCCGGGGCTGCGCACCACGCTGCTGCCGGGCCTGCTCGGGGCGCTGCGCCGCAACATCGGCCGCGGCAACACCGATCTGGCGGTCTTCGAGACGGGCACGGTGTTCCTGCCGAAGGACCAGCTGTCGGTCGCCCCGCGTCCGGCCGTCGACCACCGGCCCAGCGACGAGGAGCTGGCGGCGCTGGACGCCGCGCTGCCGCACCAGCCGCGCCGGGTCGCCGTCGCGCTGGCCGGCGAGCGGCTGCCGTCCGGCTGGTGGGGCAAGGGCGCCCCGGCGACCTGGGCCGACGCGATCGAGGCCGCCCGTACGGTGGCCCGCGCCGCCGGGGTGGAGCTGGCCGTGCGCCCGGGCCGGCTGATGCCGTGGCACCCGGGCCGCTGCGCCGAGCTGGTGGTGGCCGGCACCGAGCGCGTGGTCGGCCACGCGGGTGAGCTGCACCCGCGCGTGGTCAAGGCGCTGGGCCTGCCCGAGCGCACCGGCGCGATGGAGCTCGACCTGGACCTGCTGGCCGCCGACGGCGCCGCGCGGGTCGAGGGTCCGGCGGTCTCCGGCTTCCCGGTGGCCACCCAGGACGTCGCGCTGATCGTCGACGCCGAGGTGCACGCCGCCGACGTGGAGGCCGCGCTGCGCTCCGGGGCCGGCGAACTGCTGGAGGCGATCCGGCTGTTCGACGTCTTCACCGGCGAGCAGGTCGGCGAGGGCCGGAAGTCGCTGGCGTACGCGCTGCGGTTCCGCGCCGCGGACCGGACGCTGACCGCCGACGAGGCGAGCGCCGCCCGCGAGGCGGCCGTCGCCGAGGCCGTCGCCCGCACCGGTGCGGTGCTGCGCGGCGCCTGACGCCCGTCCCGAAGGGGCCCTGGCCGGACCACCGGCCGGGGCCCTTTCGCGTGCCCGTGCGGGCAACCCCCTTGCGCCGCAGGCGTCGTGAACGCTTCAATCAAGTTAGGAAACTTTCCTAACTCTCTCAGGAGTCCGGGCCGCCACCGTGCCCGGATCAGGGAAACGGAGCGTCAGATGCGTACTCGCCACCGCACCGCCCGCACCGCCCGCCTCGCCCTCGCCGCCCTGCTGGTGGCCGCGCCGGCCACCGTCGCGGCGGCCGGCGCCGCGCACGCCGCGCCCGCCGCCGGCACCGTCCGCCTCGCCGCCGTGGGCCTGGACGACCCGCACAAGAAGGACATCGCCATGCAGTTGGTGTCCAGCGCCGAGAACTCCTCCCTCGACTGGAAGTCCCAGTACAAGTACATCGAGGACATCAAGGACGGCCGCGGCTACACCGCCGGCATCATCGGCTTCTGTTCCGGCACCGGCGACATGCTCGACCTGGTCGAGTACTACACCACCCTCAAGCCGGGCAACGTCCTCGCCAAGTACCTCCCGGCGCTGCGCAAGGTCAACGGCACCGAGTCGCACTCCGGCCTCGGCTCCGCCTTCGAGCGGGACTGGGCGACCGCCGCCAAGGACGCCGTCTTCCAGCAGGCCCAGAACGACGAGCGCGACCGCGTCTACTTCAACCCCTCGGTCAAGCAGGCCAAGGCCGACGGCCTGCGCGCGCTCGGCCAGTTCATCTACTACGACGCCATCGTCATGCACGGCCCCGGCACCGGCTCCGACAGCTTCGGCGGGATCCGCGCCGCCGCCCTGAAGAAGGCCAAGAGCCCCGCCCAGGGCGGCGACGAGGCCACCTTCCTCAAGGCCTTCCTGGACGCCCGCAAGGTCGTCATGAAGAAGGAGGAGGCGCACGCCGACACCAGCCGGGTCGACACCGAGCAGCTGGTCTTCCTCAACGCCAAGAACTTCGACCTCAACCCGCCGCTCAAGTGGAAGGTCTACGGCGACAGTTACGCCATCAACAGCTGACGCGCCGCCGTGCGGTGGCGGGAGGCGGCCGGCGTCCGGCCGGGCCTCCCGCCACCGGCCCTTAATTCGCATGACGCCCGAACGCACGCGCTGGTAGCGTCCCCGACGTGGCAAAGCTGAACCAGATCATCGCCGTCGAAAAGGGCGTCAAGTCGAAGTCCTTCCAGGAGCTGACGCAGTCCCACCAGGACCTGCAGAAGACCCCGCTGCTGGCCGGCATCTCCCGGACGTACCAGCCCAAGGACGAGGAGGGCGAGCAGCTTCCCCCCGAGTCCACCCGGGTCCAGGTCAAGGCCGAGGACGTGCTGCGGGCCACGGCCACCACCCTGACCCGGCTGTTCGACGTCACCGCGACCAAGGACTGGGCCAACACCGAGGCCAGGGCCGACGTCGTCGTCGACGGCCGCACGCTGGTCGCCGCGGCGCCGGTCACCTACCTGCTCTTCCTGGAGAAGCAGCTCACCGACCTGCGGACCTTCGTCCGCAAGCTGCCCGTCCTGGACGCCGCCGAGGCCTGGAGCCACGACCCGTCCACGGACTCCTGGAGGACCGAGGCGGTCCGCACCATCCGCACCAGGAAGGTGCCGCGCAACCACGTCAAGGCCGAGGCCACCGAGAAGCACCCGGCGCAGGTCGAGGTCTACTACGAGGACGTCGCGATCGGCTACTGGACGACCGTGAAGTTCTCCGGGGCCCTGCCCGCCCGGCGGGTCAACGAGCTCCTGGAGCGGGTCGAGAAGCTCCAGCAGGCCGTCCAGTTCGCCCGCGAGGAGGCCAACGGCTTCGAGGTCGCCGACCGGAGGGTCGGGGACGCGGTGTTCGGCTACCTGTTCGGGTAGCCCCACGAGCCCCCCGGGTGAGACCGGGGGTGGCGCGAAAAGCGCAAGCTGATACTGAAGTTGAAGCTGATACCGGGGAAACGGTGGGGGTTCGAGTCCCTCCTCCGGCACCACGTGCCGGGGTAGCCCAAGTGGCAGAGGCGCCCCGTCAGACTCAGACTCTCGCTCAAGTCTCAGCATTCGCCGCCGAGCGCCGGATCGACCGGGTGTGCGCTGCAGCGTAGGTTGCGGGTTCGACTCCCGTCTGCGCCTCTCCATGGCGCGGTAGCTTTAATGGCAGAGCGACGCTGTAAAGACTGACTCACACTCTTAAACGTGCCGGTGCACAGCAATTGGGTGGCACACCAGGGGCCCGGGAGATGGATACCGCTCCCGGGCCCCGCCACGTCCGTGCCCGCCGTCAGGCGGTCGCGGTGTAGTCGTAGAAGCCGCGGCCGGACTTGCGGCCCAGCAGGCCCGCGTCGACCATCCGGGACAGCAGCGGGGGAGCGGCGTACAGCGGCTCCTTGTACTCGTCGTACATAGATGCCAAGTTGATGGGTCCCCAGGTAGGGTCCCTGGGTGGGCCAGGTTCGGCGTTCGCATGGCTTTGACCTGCATGGATGTTCTTTGACGTATTGAGACGTACTAGCCTCATGCTTGGACCGCTGGACCCCTACCCCGGCTCTACCGGGCAGAGAACTCTACGGATTCTCCCCGTCGAGCCGGCGGATCCATGGCCTTGTGGGAGGCGTCCCTGGTGCGTACGGCCACCCGTAGCGGGCCGCTGCCGCAAGGCGGGCGCCCTCCAACAGGAGGGTGCACTCCTCGCACGCAGTGACGGCCGCCAGTCCCTCGGCCTGGGCCAGGTATCCGACGGGGGTGGTCCGCTCAGAATCTGTTCGGCAGCGGTAGCAGCGCCCCGGGGTCCACTCGTACGCCGCCAGCACCACCTCGCGGGGCCATCGTCTGGCGTCGTACACGTGCATTCCTTCCGCAAGGTCGCCCACGGCGTAGAACACCCAATCGAATAGTGGTGTTGGTTACATAGAGATGATGGGCGGTGGTGCGTGCCCTGTCTAGATCTGCGTTAACGCAGATCAGAGCCGGTCTCTACGGTGAAGCAGGTCAGACCAGCTCACACGTAGTGACCGAGGGGGCCGATGGAGCCCGCGCCCTACCAGCGCGTAGCCGCCGAGATCCGTCGACGGATCCTCAGCGGCGAGTGGCCGTCTGGGCGGCAGCTCCCCTCCCAGGCCGACTTAGCCGCCGAGCTGGATGTCACCATCGCCGAGGCCCGACGGGGTATGGCCGTACTTCGGCAGGCGGGAGTTCTTGAGGGAAGGGCCCGCGCGCGGCTCTGGGTGGCGCATCCTCCTGCTGTGCGCACACTCCTCGATGTCGACGGAGACTGGCCCCACCCCCGGGGGGAGGGCGCCACCGGCAGCCAGCGAGCCACCGCAGACTTCGCCGGCCGACTCCATCTCCCCGAGCGCACCCGACTCCGCTGGCACCGCGAGGAACTGCTCGACCCCGACCTGCGGCCGAGCCACCTCATCACCACCTGGTGGGCCGGAGCGCGGGCCACCGAGTGGGACCGGGTCGAGGCCGAGGTCATGCTGCACCACCTCACCCCAGCCGAGGGCGACTACCTAGGCCTGCCCAGCGGAGTACCCGCGTGGCTGATCCAGCGCACCCGATACGACTCGACCGGGCGCCCCGCCGAGACCGCCGACATAGTGCTGCCCGCAGACCGGTGGCGAGTGCGGCTGAGGTAGGCCCTGGCCGGCGCCGCCGGACGCCAGCCAGGGAGCCATCAGGCCCACACGTCGCCCGGCCCGCGATCCGGCGGCCCCGGGCTCGCGGCGGTCGCCGCGGTGCAGCCCTTGTGTCTGGTGATCCAGTCAGTGAGGGCGGTCCGCATGCCGGCGTAGACGCCGTACCCGTAGTCGCCACAGACCCGGCAGTACCCGCCCGTTCCCTCCTCGGCCTCCGGCTCCTCAGGGGACACGGTGGTGCGGTCGGTCACGACTCCTCCTTGAGGACGCTCGGGCATGTGGGATGCGCACGGACCGCCCAGCCCAACGGGGCCATGCCCCGACCGGTCGCCGTATGCACGTAGCCGGCAGGTACGAGGGGCGGCTCCGGGTCCCCGCAGTCGATGCACGCCTCACCATGCAGGCGCGCAGGACTGATGGTCCCCGGGTCGATCTCGACCGGGCGGCCGGATATCTCCGTCACGACCTCTACGATCCCCACCAGCGAGGCCCCGAGTTAGCACATGGTGTGCTAAAGATCAGACAGCGCGGGCCCACCGTGCCAGCGCGAGCACCCGCTCGTCCCGGCCCCGCGTCAGCCGGACCATCGTCGCCAGCTCCGTTCGCACCTGCCCGTGCTCCCGCACGTGGAGAGGTGCGATCTGTCGGGCCACCAGCAGCGACTCTGCGGCATGCTGAGGACGGCCGAGGTGTACCTGCGCCCGGGCCAGGTCGATGTAGTAGTGGCTCCTGCGTTCCGCGGGGAGGGTCCGGGGCGGCGCCCAGCGGGAGGCGGCGGCCACGGCCTCCTGGAGATCGTCCTCCTGGCCAAGCTCGACCGCGACCGACAGTCGGTGGATCTCCAGGCTGTCCGGCCCCACGGCGGTGCCGTCGTACAGGCGCTCGCGTACCCGGCCCGCCAGCGCCGCGGCCTCGCGCAGGTGGGCGCGGGCGTCATCGGCGAGGCGCATCCGCCCGGCTGCGACGGCGGCCCGCATGTGCAGGGCTGCTGCTGCGGCGGCGAGCCGCTCGGTGGTCGGCGCGGGCATCCGGTCTGCGGCCGCGCGCAGCGACCGCAGGCCCGGGGCGAGCTGGCGGGCAGCGAAGTACGTCTCCATCCGCACATACGCTGCCGTCGCGGTGAGT
The DNA here is from genome assembly GCF_042799475.1 of Kitasatospora sp. NPDC057692. Lineage (NCBI taxonomy): Bacteria > Bacillati > Actinomycetota > Actinomycetes > Kitasatosporales > Streptomycetaceae > Kitasatospora > Kitasatospora sp. NPDC057692. The sequence goes on from NZ_JBHVIV010000027.1 coordinate 13,247, forward strand.
GCGGGGTCACCGGCCATGCTGGCCGCCCACCGCATCAGCTCCACCAGCCTGGCCGAGAGATCGCGGTAGCCGTACTTGTAGGCCACAGCGTCAGCCGACCGGACGGCCAGCGCCAGCAGCCGGGCAGCCTCCTCCCGTTCCCGGCCGCGAGCCTGGTCGACCGCGCGGAACAGTTCGCCGAGCAGAGCAGGGGCCCGCTCGCCGAGGCGCACGTACTGGGACTGCACTCGGTCCTCGACGGCGGCGTCGACGTCGGCCGCGATCTGCGCGAGCGGCCGCACGGGCCCGTCCTCTGGCAGGTCGTACACCGCGATGGTCCGCTGCAGCTCGGGGATCGTCTGGTGCACCCGGCTGTCCGTCCGTGCTGGCCCGTCCATCAGCTCTTCCGGAGTAGTCCCCAGCGCGGTCGCGAGCGCTTCGAGAACCTGGTCGCTCGGGATCCGGCGGCCGTCGCCGACCTTCTGGATCATGCTCTCCGAGACGCCGCTCGCCTCGGCCAGCTGGCGGCGGGACAAATGGGCGACGGCACGGGCCGTCTCGAGGCGCAGGCCGAGGACGGTAGATGACGCAGGCATGTCTCGGACGCTACCGGCGTCGCCCGCCGCGCGCAGGTGATCGCGGAGACAGCCACACCATCGGGCTGGTGCTGCTACTGGCCGATCAGCAGATCAGCGAGCTGGTCCAGCGAGTCGACCGTCCAGTCCGCGTCCGGAGCCGTAGTGGTCAGGCCGATCGGGCCGCGGCGAAGGTGCGCTGCCCGCAGACCGGCGCGGGCCGCCGGCGCCACATCATTGGCCGGGTGATCGCCGACGTAGACGATCTCGTGCGGCTCGCCCGGCGCCCAGGCGAGCACCCGCTCGAAGAAGCCGGCGTCCGGCTTGGCCACCCCCCACTCGCCGGAGGTGGCGATCGCGTCGGCTGGCAGGTCGAGCCCGCGCAGGAGGGCGCTCACGTCTGCGTTCTGGTTCCCAGCGATGCCCACCCACAGGCCGGCCGCCCGTAGCCGGGTCAGCGCCGGGCGGACGTCTGGGTAGAGGTCCGACTCGTCGAGTCGATCGCCGTGCCCGGCGGCCTGCCGGGCCCGCCACTCCGCACCCACGTCGATGCCTGGGCGCAGGATCCTGACGGCGTCCGCGTTGTCCCGGCCTTCAGCCACCACGATGCCGACCAGGGCCGACAGGGTGTGCTGTGGGACGCCGAGCCACCGCGCCCAGTCCGCCCAGTAGCGGGTGTCGCTGGTCAGGGTCTCGCCGATGTCGAACACCACGGATCTCACCATGGCCCGAGCCTATCGAGGGGCTGTCGGTGCTTCGTCGTAGGCTGGCGGCATGCCTGATGCACTCGCCCTGCCTGATGACGTCCTGCCCCTGCACATCGCCGTGGTGGAGGCGGACCGGGCGATGACCGCGGCCAGCCAGGCCGGCGGCGATGTCGACGCGGCCCGCGGGGTGTTCGTGCAGCGGATGGGCGAGCTGCTGTCCCACCCGATCTGGGAGCAGGCCCGCACCGGGGGCTGCTACGCGCAGACCTGGCAGGCGTCCCTCGACGCGGCCAAGGCCAAGCTCGCCGAGATTCACGAATCCGACACGGCCAGTTAGCCGCCGGGTGCAGACTGTGGCCGATCGAAAGGAACCCGATGGCCACCCTGTCCCACATCGAGTACGTGACCGCAGAAGAACTCAGCGAGGACGACGTCAACTGGCTCGGAGGCCTCTTCGGCCTTGGCGAGACATGGACCGAGGACTTCGCCGTCGTCTGCGTCATCGAGAACGGCTCTCCGCGGTCCTACCTGTCCCTCGACATCGACTACGCCCGAATGCTCGAGGCCGCACACGAAGCCGGTCAGCCGGTCGAGCTCGACGCGACCGTGACTACGGAGAAGTTGCCGGTCAACCGGGATGGCTGGCCCGGTCACTGGATGGGTTTCGTGGAATAGGGCCTCTTGCGTATCCCGTAAGTTGCCTTACAAGATACGCAACCCGGGGCGGCCACTTGCGTATCTTGCAAGTCGCCTTACGGGATACGCAACCCGGGGCGACCCCCAGCACCTTCTTCGGTGACCGCCCGAAAAAGCCCGCTCAGAGTACGTGTCGGTGTTCTCCGGCGAGCGGATAGCCCGGTCGATCACGGTGTTGAAGACCTGGTCACAGGTCGGCTACATCCTCCGCTCGCTGCCGATCTGCGCGGCTATGGTCCCCTCCATCACATCTGCCACCTCTGGGGACCCCATGCGCCGCACCATCCTCGCCCTGGCCGCCGCCGGCCTCGCCCTCACCGCCACCGCCTGCAGCAGCAGCGGCAGCGACAAGGCCGCCGAGGCCGCCCCGCCGGCCGCCACCACCCCCGCCGCGGCCGGAACCGGCGCCCCGAGCACCCCCGCGGCGGCGCCCGCCACGCCAGCCGCGCCGAGCGGCGCGGGAGGCGGCGCGACCGCGCCGGCCGCTGCCGCGAAGCTGGACGCCAGCGCAGCCGTCGCCGCCCTCGCCAAGGCCGTGCCGAGCGTCAAGCTGACCAAGGCCTACACGGCCGAGGACGACCCGAACCACCTGCTCGGCCGCCCCGGACAGTACGTCTCGAAGATCGCGTTTGCCGACAGCCGGATCAAGGGCGCCGACCTCGAAGGCGCCGACGAGGACTCCATAGTCCGCGGCGGCAGCATCGAGACGTTCGCCAGCGAGACCGAAGCCGCCGCCCGCCTCGGCTACCTCCAAGGCGTCATCAAGGCGTTGCCCGCAGCCCTGGAGTACGACTACGTCGTGCGCGGCACCGTGCTGATCCGGGCGAGCAAGCTGCTGACCCCGGACCAGGCCAAGGCCTACGAGGCGGCACTCAAGGGCTGACCCTGGACGCGACGAAGCGCCCCGCTCTCCTTGGAGGCGGGGCGCTTCTGTGTCTCGCCACCCGAAAGGACGAGAGGACTTGAACTTTGAAGCACCGTGCTTCATAGTTGGGGTGTCGAGAGAGGGAGGGTCCGATGGTCACCATCACCACCAGCAACGCTGCCACCCAGGCCGGGGTCACGGTCGACACCATCCGCACCTGGTGCCGCACCGGCGCCGTCGCCGCCATCAAGCAGGCCGGCCGCTGGATCATCGACGCCGCCTCTCTCGCCTACCGCATCGCGCTCCCCAAGCTCCTCCACAGGCCCCGCCCCGTCGTCTTCACCGTCGACACCATGCTCGCCATCGGCGGCAACCGCTGGCAGCGCAACGGCCACGACCGGATCTACCTCAACAACTGGGCCGAACTCGCCGGCCTCGACGTCTCGCACTACAAGTCCGGCAACATCAACGGCGCCACCTGGCAGGGCGAAGGCATCTCCAACTCCCAGGCCCGCCTCATCCTCGGGAGCCTCGACAAGGTCTGGTTCGACACCGCCGACAACCAGGTGCACTGCCGCTTCGGCTGGACCAAGTCCCGCGTCGCCACCCCCGACGAGATCTGGCAGGCCGCCCTCGCCGGCATCCGCGCCGCCATCGCCGCCCTCTGAACCGAAGGACACACCATGAAGCCCCACTTCACCGCGTGGCTCGTCAACGACCGCTCGGCTCTGGAGAGCGACAACTGCGACGTCACCGTTCTCCCCGACAGGCCCCTCATCTACATCGAGGACGCCGACGGCGAGGAGGTGGAGGTCATCAACTGGGAATCCACCGGCACCGGCGTCTTCCACGCTGTCACCAACGTCGACGCGCGCCATGGCGACGACGAGGACGCCATCCGCGAGACTGAACAGCTCCTGGAGGAGGCAGGCTGGCGCATCACCGGAAAGTGGGAGCCGCTCGACACTGCCTACGTCACCGAGGTCGAGCGCTGGGACAGCGACGAGATGTGGACCCTGCAGCAGGCCGCCGACCACATGGGGGCCACCAGCGCGAAGGTGGCCGCCCAGGCCCTGCGCCGCCTCGGCGTCGAGGCCGTCGGCCGGGCCCCCGGCCGCGGTGGCCAGTCCATCTACAACGCCGCCGAGGTGATGTACGTCCACGCCACCCGGCCCGGGCAGGGAGCCCGCACCGACCTCAAGGGCGGAGTCGAATGAGGCCCTCCGCGCTGCCGAAGACCCGGGACCAGGTCCTCCGCCACCTGACCGACCCGGCCAAGCCGTTGATGGCGGCGATGGGCGGCCACAACGAGGCCGGCCGACAGGTCGAGGTCAGCACGCTTCAGACGGCCGAGCTCTACTGGGTCGCCGCCGACATGACCGCCCTCGCCGTCGCCGCCGGCAGCCAGCTCGCCTCCGCACGATGGGCATCCGCCGACCGGCCCGCCCCGTCCGGCCTGATCGTCTTCGACGGCGGCATCGGCAACTTCCCGATGAACGGCGTCGACGTCCCGATCGAAGCCGTCACCTGGGGCGCCCACGACGGCGACCTGAGCATCAGCCTGTGGCTGACCCGGGCCCGCCTCGACGAAGAGACCAGGCAGCGCGGGCTCTACGAACTCGTCATCGACGAGATCCCGCCGCTCATCCCGATCATCGGACGGCCCGTCCCGGTCGGCGCGGAGCCGGTCCCGTTCGCCGCCCTCGACCCGGACCTGCCCACCATGGTGCTCCAGACCATCGCGGCCACATGGCTCCTCATGGAACAGCCCACGCTCATCGAACGCCGCGCAGAGCAGCCCGACAAGGCCACCGTCCGGGCGTACGGCAGACGACAACAGACAGCCCCCGGAGTCACGCTGATCGACCTGCGCCGCGCCTACGTGCCGGACCAGCGCTCGGAGAGCGGCACTGACGTGGCAGGGCACCGATACCGCCACCGCTGGGTCGTGCAGGGCCACTGGAGGGACCAGCCCTACGGCCCGGAACGCGCCCAGCGCCGCAAGCAGTGGATCCCCGCCCACCTGAAGGGGCCCGACGGCGCCCCGCTCCTGAAGACCGAGCGCGTCAACGTCTGGCGCCGCTGAACGCACGGAGCGCCCCCGCCCGGGAGTCCTGGGCGGGGGCGCGGTGGCTCAGCGGGAGAGAAACGGGACGAGGGCGATCGCGACCCCGGCCAGGCTGGCCAGGACGGCGATCGTCGGCAACGGCCAGCGGGAGCGCTTCAGCGCCTCAACCTCGGCCCGGAGCTGCGCGACCTCGCTCTCCACCTGCGTCGTTCTCGTCAAAGCGACGTCGAGTCTGCCGTTCAGCGTGGCGAATCCGGTCTCCATCGTGCCGCGGATCTGCTCCAGCTTGACGGCTACCTCCAGCCCAAGAGCGGTCGACTCAACGTCCGCCCCGCTCACTCGCGGGTCCTCGGCAGCAGCGCCGCCGTCGTCGGGTCACCCACCACCCCGGCCACCGCGCCCTTGACCACCGTCAGCGCCGCCGGCAGCGCGGCCACCGCCGCCGCCCTGAGCGTCCCCACCGACGTCAGATCGACGCCGTCCGCCAGCAGCAGACCCAGCAGCGCGACCACATACGTGGCCACGGTCCGCTCGGCCACGTCGATGATGTACTTCCGCATGATCAGTTCCCCTTCGTGGTGATGGTGCCGTTGATGGCGATGCCGTCCGCCAGTCGCCGCTCGAACTCGTCGCCGATCTGCTCGACCGCCGGGCCGCCGGAGGCGAGAGCCCGCAGGTCCTCGGCGAGCTGGCCCGCCACCCACCTGACCGGGTGCGGGTTGTCCTCCATCGGCTGGCCGAGCGCGCCCTGGGTCGCCTGGCGAGTCCAGTACAGGACGTCGTGCGTGAGGTCCGGCTTGCGGGCGTCGATCGCGGCGTTGACCTCCTGCCGGATGACGGCGCGGATCTCGTCGATGGTGGGCATGTCGTCCTCCTGGACGGGTGCGGGCGCCGGGGCCGGCGCGGGGGAAGTGGTGGTGGTGGGGCGGGGGGCGCCGCGCTGGACCCACGCGTACAGCGCCGGGCCCGGGCAGTCGGTGGCGTAGCCGTCGCGGTGCCCGCGGATCTCCGGGCCGGCACCGTGCGCCTGAAGCAGCTCGATGCCGTCACGGATCGCGGCCAGCATCTCGGGCGTCGGCTCGGTCAGGCCGGAGTCGCCGACCAGGCCGACGACCGCGTAGTGCGCGGCGTTGAGCGGCTGGCTGCCGTTGGCGCCGGTTCGGCGGCCGAGGCCGCGGCCCTCCAGCAGGTAGCCGTGCGGGCAGGCGCCGAACGAGTAGGCGATGTCGCTGTAGTTCTCCTGCTTGTTGGCGAGGTGGCTGGCGCGGATCGCCTGCCACTCGCGCAGGCACGCGCCGTGGTCGGCCAGCAGGCCGCGGCTGACCGGGGTGCCCTCATAGTGGATCTTGACGCCCCGGGTCGTGGCCTGGAGCGGGGCAGCGGAAGCGGGCCAGCCGAGGTCCGCGCGGGTGACGAGCTTCATCGGGATCCTCAGGGGGTCGGCGGTGTCTGTGCGGGGATGAGGGTGGCGAGCCAGCGCAGGTGCGCGACGGCCCAGGTGGCGGCCTCCTCGACGGCCTGCTTCACGAGCTCGGGGTTGGGCTGCCAGGTGGTGCCGCTGTAGGCGGGCACCGTCACGTAGGCGATCTGGTCGATCATGGTGTAGTCCGCGTTCATGACGGTGATCGAGGCCGTGATCGTCGGGCTGTTGCGGCGGTTCGGCTCGGCGTCGGCGACCTGCACCGCGACCGGCAGGCCCTGCTCGATCACCAGCTCGGTCGCGCGGCCCATGTAGTCGAGTGGGATGCCCCAGGGGTGGGCGGGATCGATGTCCATCGGTCTCCTGAGTCAGAGGGATTGGCGGGCCCACAGGCCCTTGTGCCAGACGGTGCAGGTGCCGGTGCCGACGGTCCGCTGGACCTGGAGCAGCAGGGTGCCGGACTGGCCGTAGGTGAGGCCGTGCGCGGCCGGGTCGGCGGTGAAGCTCGCGGCGGCGTCGGTGGCAACCGCGGTGAGGGTGGTGCCGAGCTGGACGGGGGTGCCGCCGGTGTCGAGCATCAGCCGGGCCTGGCAGGTGGTGGAGGCCGGCGCGGAGAGGGTGTACTCGGCGGCCACGACCGGGTGGTGGGCGTGCCAGGTGCCGCGTTGGACGGTGGTCCAGGACGTGGCGGTGAACGTCACCGCGGCGGCCATGGGGATGGGGATCCAGGGCCGGGCCAGGCCCCAGACCGTGTCGTCGCGCAGCACGGGGTTGCCGGCCGCGTCGTAGACGGTGGCCGTCTGCTGGCCTGGGCCGGTGGTGGCGACGGCGAGCGCGATGGTGCCGTTCGTGCGGTAGAGGCGGGCGACGCGCTGCGGGCCGTCCTGGCCGAGGAGGACCTGGTCGCCGACGCCGCCGGCCTGGAGGACGCGCAGGGCGCGGGTGCCGGCGACGATGACGTCCGCGCTGGCGGCGATGTTCTGGGCGGGGCGGATCTGGGCGCGGCCCGCGAGCTCGCGAAGCCGGTCGTCGACCGAGCGCATCCAGTCGCCGAGGTCCTGCTGCTGAGCGGGGGGCATCAGGCCGCCTCCAGGTAGAGGTCCGTGGTCCGGGCGCGGGGCCGCTCGGCCGGCTGGACCTTGAGGCCGATGACGCGGTAGCGGGCGTCGAGGACGTCGTAGTGCCAGGTGTCGTTCAGCCGCAGCCGGACGTAGGAGCCGAGCGGGGGCCGCTGGTTGCCGGTGTAGGTGACGGACGGCACCGCGACCGGGCGCGCGGCCCGGGCGAGGTCCGCGGCCGCGTGCTCGTCGAGGACCGACTGCGTCTCCACCGTGCTGTAGTCGCTCGTGCCGTCCAGGCGCGGCCAGCCGGCCGCCCAGTCGCCGGGCGCGGTCAGCACCTGCGACATCAGCGGGACCTGCTCCGACCCCATGTCCGTGCCCGTGCTCGCGCCCCTGCTCTGCCAGGCGTTCGCCATCGTGGTGGCGTCCTCGGGCAGGGCGTAGGCGCCGACCGGGCCGGGCGAGGACAGCACCAGGTCGGCGCTACCGTCGTTCGCCCCGACCGTCAGCTTCGGGTAGCCGAGCCGCAGCGTGCGGTGCCGCACCCCCGCCGAGTCGGCCCACACCTGGATCCGCCACTCGAACCCGTTCTGCGTGGAGGCGAGTTGGTCGACGAGGCCGCCGATCCACGGCAGGTCGTGACGCGAGTACTGCCGGTCCCGCAGAACCCCGGACATCTGCGCCGGGTCCATCTCGACGCCGAGGTTGCCGCCGGCCTGCGCCTGGGCGTAGGTGATGAGCTGGCGGACGATCGCGAACTGGTCCGCACCGGCGGCCACCAGGTCGGCGAGCAGCAGCCGGTGCGCGCGGAAGTACGACTCCAGGCCGCCGGCCTGGATGGCACAGGTGTAGTTGCCGCGCGCGTCGCGCTGCCGGGTCCGGGTCCACAGCACACCGGACCACGCGAGCTGCCCGTCCTCCTCATACAGGTGCAGCATGCTGCGCCCGGGCAGGGCCGTCTCGCGGATGCGCCGGGCCGTTGCCGAGTCGGGCACGGGGATGGTGCCCGACAGCGAGCCGGTCTTGCCGATGTAGTCGTCCCAGGTGACGCCGCCGATGGGCAAAACGCCGAGGCGGGTGTCCGTCATCAGGTCGCACACCATGAGCTGGTAGGCCACGACGCCCCCTCAGCCGAGGAGGGGGTTGATGGTGATCGTCCTCGCGTAGATCGTCGCGAAGACGCCGGCCGTGTCCACCTTGTGCCGCCAGGCGACGGTGATCGTCTCGCCGGGCTGGCCGGTCACCCGGATCGAGAGGCTGCCGCCCTGTTGCATGTAGGAGGTGGCCGAGCCCGTCATGACGCAGATGACGTCGGAGGGCGCGAAGATCGTGCCGCTCGCCGAGCCCGTCACCAGGAAGCTGCTGAAGCTGTAGTAGCCCGATCCGATGTCGTGGCGCACGCTGCCGGCGATCTGGAGCTTCCCGCTCGGCGGCACCACCGCGGTCGCGGTCAGCACGATCGACGCGGACACGAAGGTCGCCGAGTTGATCAGGGTGCTCGACGTGTTCTCGACGGCCGTGCTGGCCATGCCGACCGCCTGCAAGGTGCCGTCCGTCTTGAGCGAGTTCGCGCCGCCCCGGTAGAGGGCGGTGTCGCCGCCGAACACCAGCCGGCCGAGGATGCCGAGGTAGATCCTCGACAGCCAGTCGGTCCCGTCGAATCGCTCCAGGATGCCGGTGGCGCCGCCGCCGTCGCGCCACTGCCCCGGGTAGGCACCGACGGCCGGGCCCGGGGTGATGCCGCCGAGCGGGACGGTGTAGACGCGCTGGTCGGTCAGCGCCGAAGCCCAGTTGATGGGCGCGCCGGCGGAGGCGTTCGCGGGGACGGCGATGTCCCACAGCCGCAGGTAGGCGGTGCCGGTGGGGGGCGCGGCGGGGGCGCCCGCGCCGGGGGTGCCCTGCTGGTAGACGATCTGGCCGACGCGCTGCCCGGAGGAGTCGTGTTCGTGGTCCAGGGCGACCGCCCACACGGTGTCCACCCGCGCCAGGCTGGTGTGCCCGGGGGCGACGGTGAACGTGAACGGGGAGTCGTTCACGACGGGGTAGGCGCCCTGGGGGGTGGTGCCCTGGACGACGGCCCGGCCGGGCGCGACGGTCCCGGTCATGGCGGTGCCGGTCAGCAGCAAGGGGGTGCCGCCGGGGATCACCCCGGAGCGGACGGTCAGGCTGCCGGTGGGGGTCATCAGGACCGTGGCGAGCCGGATCATTGCGCGGGTGAGGCCGGTGAGGCCGACCCAGACGCCGTAGACGGACATGGGGGCGGACCTCCTAGAGGTAGGCGGAGCGCCACCGCACGGTGGCCTGCGCGGCGGGATCGGTGCTGGACGGGTCGGCTCGGAAGCTGATGACCGAGGTGCCGGGCGGCAGCGCGAACAGGTTCTCGATGGCGCTGCGGGCGGTCGCGGTGCTGATGCGGGACTGGCCGCCGAGCTCCACCGTCCCGGCCCTGGTGTCCACGGTCAGGACGTCGCCGGCGCCGAGGGTGATCGCGTACTCCAGGCGCAGGGACCCGAGGACGGCGGTCGGGTTGGCGACCGGCCCGCGGAACTCGATGACCGGGTGGGTGAACTCGTCGCCCTCGTTGAGGACCAGGAGGTCACCCGTGCTGCCCGGCGAGCCGAACGACAAGCCGGCCTCGGGGGTGCCGAAGCTGAGGCCGACCTCGGGGGTGCCGAACGAGAGGCCGGTCTCCGGGGTGGGCAGGCGGGCCGACACCGACTCCTCGGCCACGCTGTAGAGGCGCGGGTCGCTCGCCTCCCACAGGAGGCTGACGACCGGTGTGCCGGTGACGCCCTCGGTGTCGGAGGACACCACGCGGCGGGTGATCCGCGCGAAGCTGAGCAGCTGCTCGCCGGCGAGCTGCACGACGAGCGGCCGCTCGTCCTGGTGGACGGTCGTCGCGGCGCGCAGGGCCCGGCGGATCTGCGGCCAGTCCTCGGGCCGGCAGACGACCCGCAGGGTGCAGGCGATCGGGCGGGCCTGGGCGAGGAGTTCGCCGGGCCAGGAACCGGGCTGCTGGGAGCGGGGAGTCGAACCGGAGTCCAGCCCGGGCAGGTCCTCCCAGCCGGGCAGGTCCTGGACGGCGTAGACAGTGCCGTCGCCCACCAGCAGGTCGCCCCACTGGAGTTGGAGGTCGCGGGTGATCAGCTCGCCGGCCACCGCTCACCCCCTCCCCCGTCGCAGGACCATGAGGTCCATGGCCGTCTGCTGGGCGCCGCCGGAATCCGACTCCCAGTAGTTCTCGATCTGGAGGGCCGGGCCGCCCGCGGCGCCGGCGGCGACCGGGACGGGCCCGGCGAGCGGGGCCCGGTAGGCGGGCGCGGACACGGCCGGTGGGGTGGTCCACTTCGGCAACGCCGCGTCCGGCACCTCGACCAGGCTCGCCATAGTGCGGGCCAGGGAGGGCCGGCCGTCCTCGACGCCCTGCTCGATGCCGGCCGGGATCCAGCGGCCGATCTCCTTCCGCATCACGCGGCTCGGGGAGTTGATGCCGAGGGCGGACGCGATCGGCCCGGGTATCGCGGACTTGGCGAAGGAGACGAGCTTGTCCCGCAGCCAGCCGCCCATGCCGGAGATGCCGTTCCACAGGCCCGTCACGACGTCCCGGCCCTTATCGACCAGCAGGTTGCCCAGGTTCCCGATGGCGGAGGCGATCGATCCGGGCAGGCCCTTCATCCAGTTGACCAGGTCGGTCATCTTCTCGACGGCCGTCGCCTTGATCGAGTCCCAGTGCTTGATCAACAGGCCGATCGGGGTGAAGTTCAAGAAGGCGTTGTAGATCCAGCCCGGGATGCCTCGCAGGAAGTCGAGCGTCGCGTTCCAGGCGTTGACCGTCGCGTTCTTGATGGTGTCCCAGTGCTTGATGATCAAGCCGACCAGGGTGAAGTTGAGGAAGATGTCGACGATCCAGCCCGCGATCTGCTTGATCCAGGTCCAGATCCAGTTCCACGCGGCCACGGTGGCGTTCTTGATCGTGTCCCAGTTGGCAATCACCAAGGCGACCAGGGCGATCACGGCCGCCGTGATCCAGCCGACAGGGCCCATGGCGAGGACCCAGGCGGCGGCCATCTGCGCGGCGCGGATCATGGACTGCACGCCCATCAGCACCCAGCCCGCGACGACCGCGGCGGCGGCCTCGGCCTGGAGAGCCATGCCCCAGACGGCCCGTGCGCCGGTCGCGACCCACGCGCCGACCTGCTGGGCGCCGGACGCCACGGCGGAGGCGCCGGCGGCGATCCATCCGCCCACCGTCGAGTACGAGGCGGCCACGGTCATCGCGGCGTTGGTGACGGCGGCGGTGCCGGTGGCGACCCAGGATGTGACCTGGGCGGTGCGGGAGGCCACCGCGGCGGCGGCGGTCTGCGCGTAGGTGACGGCGGTGGTGATGAGGACCGGCAGCAGCAGGGTGCCGATCACCCCCGCCACGACCGTCACCGCAGTGCGGTTGTCGTTCAGCCACCGCCCGGTGGAGACCAGAGCGGGGACCAGGGTGCCGGTCAGCCAGGAGGCGAGCGAGGCGACGGCGGGCACGAGGTTCTGGCCGAGCCAGACGGTCGCCGTGGTGACCGCGGGGACGACGGTGTCACGCAGGACCTCGCCGACGCGGATCGCCGCCGGGACGACGTCGTTGCGCAGGAACGTGCCGACGTTCTTCGCGACCGGGCTGAACTCGTCCCGCAGCAGGGCGGCCGCATCTTTCGCGCCCGGGATCAGATCGTCACGGACGAACCGGCCCGCCACCTGCGCGGCCGGACCGAGGTGATCGCTCAACCACGATGCGCCGGAGGTGATGGCCGGGACGAGGCGGTCGGCAACCTCGCGCGCCAGGTCGCCCGCGGCCGGCACGACGGTACCCGTGATCCAGGTGGCCGCCTGCCCGAACGCCGGGCCGAACGTGGCGTTGAGGAACGAGGCGCCGCGCTCCAGGAGCGGCAGCACCTTGCCGCCGATCGCCTGGGTCAGCCCCTCCTCAAGCGTCCGCTTGAACATCTCGATGTGGGTGGCGGCGTTGTCTCGCAGCGCCGTGCCGACCCCGGCCGCGGCGCCGGCGGCCTTGTCCATGCCGGAGGCCGCCGCGGCGGTCGCCGGGTCCATGGCCCACAGGGCGCCAGCGGCCTCACCGGCCATGTCGCCGAACAGCGCGACGCCGAGCTGCGCCTGCTGCGCGGGGTCCTTGACCTGCCGCAGGGCGTCGAGGGTGGCCTGCAGTGCGGCCCGGGCGGTGGGGCCGCCCTTGCCGATGTCGGCGAGCATCTGGCCGGCGTTGAGGCCGAGGGCCTTGAAGCCTTCGGTCGCGCGATCGGTTTCCTCCGACGTGATGCGCGCGAACTCGTGCAACACGTCGGCGGCTTGATCCAAGTCGCGGCCGCCGGCCTTCACGAACTGCGACATCAGGCCGAACGAAGTCTGGGCGTCGAGGCCGATGCGCTTGAGGTGCGTGCCGTACTCGGTGACGATCGCCGGCAGGTCGGCGACCATGCTCTGCGGCAGCACCTGGGCGGCGCGGGTGAGGACGTCGAGCGCCTCCCCGCTGTCCTTGACCAGGCCCTGGCGGATCAGCTGACCCGCGGCCGTCGCGCTCTCGCCAAGGTCCAACTCGAAGGTGTTGGCGAGGTCGGAGACCTTGGTGGAGATGTCGGCGATCTGCGCGTTGGTGGCACCGGGCGGGATGAGGCCGGCCGACATCGTCGCTCGGATCGCGTCGGCCGCGCCCTGAACATCCTCGGTGACCGCGTGCGCGTACAACTGCCCGGCGATGTGGCCGTAGCGCTGGGCCTCGGGGCCGGTCGCGCCGAGCTGGGCGCCGAGCTTCCCGGCGACCTGCTCCTGCTCCATGGCGCCGACAACGCCCTTGATGACCAAGGCGCCAACGACCGCGCCCGCCGCGGCGACGCCGAGCGCCAGCCCCTTGGTGAGGCGCTTCGCGAAGCCCTCCGCGGCCTCGTCGCCGGCCTCGGCGACGGGGGCGCTGATCTGCTCGCGGATCTCGTTGCCGATGCCGCGCACGGAGGGGACGATCTGGAGGCTGGCATAGCCGACGGTGGGCACCGGACCACCCCCTCCGGTGCTGGTGAGGTCAGGTCAGGTGGCCTGCCTCGACGGCTTGGCGGTGGGCGGCAGCCCGTTCGCGGGCGGCCTTGCGGGCGGCCTCGCGCTCGGCCGGATCGCGATGGACGCCGGTGCCGGGCCGCGGGTACGGCTTGGGCCGGGCCAGGGTCCGGTTGCCGGTGCGCTGCCAGTTCGCGTCGGCGAGAACGTCCCAGAGGTCGGCGAGCATGTGCTCGGTCTGTGACCAGACCGCACGACCTGCCAGGGCCGCCCGCAGGCGGGAGGTGGGCGGCAGGCCGCGCAGGTAGACGCCCAGCTCGCGCCAGGTCAGCTCGCCGGTCCACAGTTGGCGTAGGCGTACGCCCGGGTAGGTGGCGGCGAGATCGGCCTCGATGGCCTCCCCGTGCTCTCTCAGGAGCCGTCGGAGGCCGGCGATTCCCCCGGCTTCATCCCGCAGTGCTTGAGGTAGGCCATGAACAGGCCCTTCAGCTTGAACTGCGGGACGGGCGTGGACCGGAACTCGGCCCAATCGTCCTCGCCGAGGCCCAGGCGGAACGTGGCGAGCATCGCCTCGGCGTCGCCGCGTTCGGCGGCCTCGATGGACTCCCACGCGTCGAGCGCCTGGAGGTGGGCGAGCGACCAGCGGCGGCCCTGCCACTGGAACACGAACGGGGTGAGGTCGACCTCGGCCTGCAGGGTGTCGAGGTTGAAGTCGAACGGGGTGTCGTCCGGGCGGCGGGTGTTGGACATGGCGCGGTCCTTTCGGTGTGCGCGGTGGGAAGGGGTGGCCGGGGCGGGCGGACCGCGCCGCTCGCCCGCCCCGGGGCTGGAGATCAGGACACGGTGACGGCGCAGGTGGCGGTCAGGCCCTGGTAGGTGGCGATGATGTTGGCGGTGCCGGCCGCGACGCCGATCGCGTAGCCGTACGCGACGGTCGCCTTGGCGGCGTTGCTGGTCGTCCACTTGCACTGCGGGTCGAGGGTGACGTCGCGGGTGCTCGCGTCGGCGAGCGTGGCGGTGGCGGTGATCGCGCCAATCGCACCGACGGCCAGGGCCTTGGTCGTCGGCGCGACGGCCAGGGCGGTGACGGCCTGGCTGGTCTGCTTGTCGAACAGCACACCGTTGCTGTCGGGGTAGATGACCGCGGCGAACGTCGCCTTGGCGAGGTCGGTCTCGTTGACGTCGCGGTCGCCGTCGAGGGTGATGACCGCGTAGTTGCGGGTGATGAGCCGCTCGGTGAGGCCGGTCGCGGCGTCCCTCGTCTCGAACGCGATCTTGGTGTTGATGGGCTTGGGGACCACGATCTGGCTGGACGTCGACCCCGGCCACAGCAGGGACCGGGTGTAGGCGTTGTCCTCGATCGTGGAGAACTTCTTGGTCAGCTTGAAGTTCTTGCGGGAGGTGCGGACGATGATGCCGCCCCACGCGTAGTAGTCGGCGGTGTCCTCGTCGCGGGTCTCGGGCATGCCATCGTCGCCGTCGAGCAGGCCGAGCAGGTTCCAGCCCGCGCCGAACGCGGTGTTGGCGTCGGCCGGGTTGGCGGTGCTCAGGTTGGCGGCGACCCAGACATCGGCGTCCGTCCACAGCCGCGCGTTGGTGGTGTTTCCGGACATGCCGGACCTCCAGGAGTGATGGTGATCAGGTCAGGGGCACCGGGGCGATGTTCGCCGTCACGGTGAGGGTGGAGATGTTCACGCCGGAATCCGGGTCGATGGCGGGCAGCGGCCCGACCCCCGGCTCGGTGGAGCGGATGACGGGGCCGCCCGCGGCGTGCAGCAGGGCGGCGACGAGTTGGGCGAGGTCGTGCGCCTGGTCGGGGTCCTCGTGCCACACCGAGATCCGCAGCAGCACCTCTGCGTTCAGGCGGGTGCGATGCGGGACGGCGTCGTCGAGCGCGACCAGTACGAACGGCAGGTGCGGCGCCTCCGGGGACCGCCCGTCGGGGATACGGGTGCCGACCGCGACGCCCGCCGCATAGGGTTCCGGCCGCCCGGCGAGCCCGGCGCGCAGGAGCCCGGCGGCGGTGGCGGCCGCGTCGGGGAAGAGCACCGAGGCCTTCATCCGCCGCCTCCGCCGCGGGCCTTGACCTCGGCGCCGATGCCAGCGGCCGCGCGGGTGAGAGCGCCGTCACGCGCCTGCCAGGCCATGCCCCGGCGGTCGGCGATGGTGACAGCGGCGGCCTGCCGGTCGGTGGTGTAGGCGTCGACCCGCACCGCCTCCGGGGCGGACACACCCGCGCGCGCCCGGTCGGCGATCCGGCCGGCCGCCTCGTCGACCATGGTCCGCACCTCGGCGCTCTGGAGGATCTCCCGCACGCCGCCGGTGTCCAGCACGAACTCGACCTCGGCCACGGGCGAGCCTCCTATCCGGTGGAGCGGCGCATCTGCCACTCGACGTGATGGGTGCCGCCGAGCACCGGGTGGGGCCAGCGGCCGACCTCGCCCTGCACCTCGCAGAGCAGGCCGTCGTACTCGATGCGGTCGTCCGCGCGGACGTCCGGGGCGGTGCCCGGTTCGGACAGGACCCGCCAGCCGGTGACCACGCTGGTGCGGTCGGTCTCCTGGCGTTCGGTCTGCAGGACGGGCTGCACGGACAGTCGGGTGATGGTGGTCCGGGTCGCGGTCGTCCAGTCCTTGATGGTGTTGCCGGCCCGGTCGGGGGGGGGGCCCGCGCGCACCCGCACCACCGACTGGTCCCAGATCACGTGTCCTCCGCGGTGCCGAGCCGGTGCCGGGCCACCGCGGCCGACCACTGGGAGGTGACGCCGATCGCCGCGGTCGCGCCGAACGTGACGCTCTCGCTGCCGGCGGTGTAGGCCTGGATGCCGGGCTGGACCCGGTACATGGAGCGGGCCTGGTCGGTGACCGCCTCCTGAATGTCCTCGGGCACCGCGGTGTAGCCGTGGTCGTAGGTGACGGCCAGGCAGCGCAGGACGGCCGGCCAGGTCTGGCAGCCGGTCCGGTGCAGGTAGCCGTCGGCGGACCACGTGAAGTCGGCGCCTTCAGCCAGCGCGGTGCCGCTGAGTGCGACCCCGGTGACGGCGGTGACGGGAGCGGCGGGCAGCAGGATCTCGGTACGGCCGTTGCCGTCCAGGACGATGGCGTCGCCCTGGACGGCGGTGACCGGGTGGCCGACCGCGCCCCGAAAGCGCCTGCTCGCGGCGGTGAGGGCTGCCAGCAGCTTGGGGTCGTCGGCCGGGACGCCGAGCCACACTGCCAGCTCGGCCGGGTCCGCGAGCGGGTCAGTCGCCGCCACCGGTCGCCGCCTTGTTCCGGGCCCCGGATCGGGCCTTGCCCGCCCGCTTCGGCCCCGGCTCGGGGATGTCGTCTACGGGCAGGGCGCCGAGCCGGTCGGCGTCCTGTTCGTTGAGCTTCATCACGGTCTCGACGCCGTGACCGGTGACGACCCGGTAGCGGCGCAGGGGTCCGCCCACAGCGGCCACCTCCACTCGATGGTCAACAGGGGTGCTGGGGGAGGGCGGCCCGCATGCCGCATGCTCGTCGCCGCACAGGCGGCACCGCCCTCCGGTCGAAGACCGGGCCGGCCCCATCAGGGAGCGAGCTGGCCCGAGGTGCGCATCGCCGCCAGCAGCGCGTTGACCTTCGTCCGCAGAGCGAGGTAGTCGGTGCGCAGGGCGTCGTACTCGGCCTTCGTCGGGGTCGCGCCCGCAGCGGCGGCGGAGGTTGCCGGGGCGGCGTCGGCCACTGCCGCGGTCTGCCTGGCCGCGCGGGCGGCGCCGGCGGCCGGATCCAGGTACGTCACGGTCAGCCTCCTATCAGGCGGTGAGGTCGATCTCGACGAACGCGTTCGGCTGCAGGATCCCGAACGCGGCCCGCATCTCGGCGAGGACGGCGACCATGTTC
This sequence comes from Kitasatospora sp. NPDC057692, assembly GCF_042799475.1. NCBI lineage: Bacteria > Bacillati > Actinomycetota > Actinomycetes > Kitasatosporales > Streptomycetaceae > Kitasatospora > Kitasatospora sp. NPDC057692. Next base: position 30,529 of record NZ_JBHVIV010000027.1, read on the forward strand.
CTGATGAAGAAGTCGCTGTGGCTGTCGGTCATGGTGACGGTCGCCTGCTCGCGGTCCCACAGGACGGCCTTGCGGAAGTCGCCGACGTAGCCGGTGCCGGCGGGGACGGCGTCGGTCTCAATGACCGGCAGGCCCCACAGGGTTCCGGCGGTGCCGACGCCGGCCGGTCCGCCGAAGTAGAACCGCGCCTCGTTGTCCTGGAGCAGGTCGATCGCCTCCAGGTCGGCGGGGTTGAAGAGGTAGGCGTTGGCCACGGAGCGGCCGACCGTCCGCACCTTCGTCTTGGCCTTGCGGGTCGTGGTGAGGAGGTTGGTGTCCCAGGCCTGGGCCTGGACGCCGGAGACGTTGCCGAGGCCCTCGAAGTTCTCGCCGGTGCCGTCGCCGGAGATCATCTGGTCTTCGAGCTCTTCCTCCAGGCCGTACTTCAGGAAGGCGTCGATGAGGGTACGGATCTGGGCGGCGTCGGACAGGGCGCGCTTGGTGACGGGGATCCAGTGCGCGATGGTCTTGACCGGCGCGGTGACCTTGGCGGCAGCCAGGGCTGACTCGGGCTTGGTGCCGGAGGAGCCGGAGGTGGCGGTGGCCTCGGCGACCGGGGCAGCCGCATTGGTCACCGAGGTGAGGCGCACGTACTCGACGGTGTCGGACGTGGTGGTGCCCTGGGTGACGACGTTGCGCAGCGTCAGCGGCCGCTGGAACGCCTCCAGGCCGACCTGCTGGCCGATGTTGTCGTTGACGACCCAGGCCCCGGCGGAGGTGTCGGAGGCGCCGGTGATCAGCGACTTGAAGCCGACCGGCATGCTCTGCACGCGGGACTTCTCGCCGAACCTGCCGTTCGGCGCGGCGCCCATCAGGGCCTGGTACTCGGACGAGGTCACGAACGCCTCGCCGATGCTCTTGCGGTCGGGGACGATCAGGCCGGCCGGGGTGCGGCGCTCGCCGGACTTGCCGTTGAGGGCGATGCCGTCCCCGAGGTCGGCGATGGCCTGGCGCATCGCGCCGTCGCCCTTGGCCTTCTCCAGCCGCTCCTTGGCGTTGGTGGCCTTGGCCATGGCGTCGGTGACCTGGCTGCGCTCGTCGTCGGTGAAGTCGCGGTCCTCGGCCTCCGCCTTGGCGGCGATGGCCTGGGCGGTCTGCAGGTGGTGCTTGAGCTCGTCGGTGAGCTCCTTGATCTTGTCCATGGGGTTCCTCAGTCCGTGAGCGTGGAGGCCTCGGCCGCGAGGGCGGCGAGGTCGGCCTGCAGGCGGAGCGAGGCGGGTCCGGCCTTGGCGGCCCCGGTGGGGGCTTCGCGGGGGTCCGGCGTGGTCTCGTCGGTGCTGCTGGTGGCGGGTCCCTGGGCGGGCCCGGGGTTCTCAGCCTTGGCGGGCGCCTGGTTGGCGGCGGCCGGCTTCGGCCCGGGGCGGCCGGGCTGGGTGGTCTTCTCGTCCTCGGCGGGTGCGGCGGCGGCGAGGACCTCGCCGATCGCGGCGTGGGCCGCGGTGAGGGAGTCGATGTGCTTCTGCGCGAGGACGCGGCCGACCTTCAGGCCTGCGGCGATCGACTGGGCCTTGGCTGCCAGGAGTTCGGTCTCCTGGTTCGCGCCGACCAGGCACGGCCCGACCTCGTACAGCTTGAGCTCGCGCAGCTCGTAGTAGCCGTACCAGCGGCCGTCGTCGTCCTGGCCTTCGACCCACGCGCCCTCCTCGATGTCGTACGCGAAGGAGAACTGGGTGACCCGGCGGCCCTTCAGCAGCCGGTAGACCTGGGCGGCCTTGGGGTTGGTGTCGACGTCCTCGATCTGCCCGGTGACCTCCAGGCCGTCCGGGGTCTCGTTCGCCTGCAGGACGATCCCGACGTGGGAGAACGGGTCGCCCCAGTCGTGCGACCAGATGACGGGGATCGGGTCGCCCTTGGCCCTCCAGTCGGCGAGCGTCTTGGTGAACGCGCCCGGCTGGACAACGTCGCCCACCGAGTCCTCGTTGCCGAACACGCTGACCAGCGCGGTGAACTGGCCCTCGGCAAGGCCGTCGGCGGCGCCGGCAGCCTTGATCCGGGCGTGGCACTCCTTGGTGCGTGGCACCGCCTACCCCTCTCTCTCGTAGTCCAGGCGGCAGTTGCAGCCGGCTGTCTCGGCGGCCTTGCCGCTTGCGTCGCCCGGCCAGCGCAGCCCGTTGCCGAAGACGTTGCCGAGTAGAACCCGGTCGCCGTCGAGGCGGGCGTGCGTGGAGCGCGGGGACGATCCGGTCCGCCAGACCTTGTAGTTGAGGCCGGAAGCTCCGGCCGCATCGTGGCCGCCGAACGACCTCGACTCGGTGGCCGCGGTCAGCGCCCGGCGGGCCGCCGTTGCCCCGGCCCACACCTCGGCCGCCCGGCCGACCTGCTCGCGCCAGTCCTTCGCCGGATCGGCAACCGCCTCCCGCAGCGCGGTGACGGCCGCCGCCTCGTGCTCCTCGGCATGCGACGCCGCTGCGGCCAGCAGCCACGGCAGCATCACATCCGCCGACCAGCCCTCGGCCTCGGCGTTGTGCTCGGCCAGGACCTCCCAGGCGCCGACCAGCGCGAGGCGCTCGGTGCGGGCGACCAGCAGGGCCTGCAGCTGGGCGAGGCGGTCGGGCGCACCCGCCGCCCACAGCTCCAGCAGCTCCGGCGGGGCCAAGTCCTTGACGCCGACCTGCCGCAGCAGGCCGTCCATCTGCCGGGCCGACCAGGCGCTGAGCCGGGAGGTGAGCATGTCGCGCTCCGCTTCGAAGCCGGCCAGCCCGCCCGGTCGGCCCGCCTTCGCCCCGTCCGGGCCGGCCGCCTTCGGCGCCGTGTCCCGAGGCGAGGCGAGCCCGCCCGCCGTCACGTTGAGCGGCGTGATCAGCTCGTCGCCGCCCTCGATCCACGGCAAGTTCATGCGGGCCCGCTGCTCGTTGCGGGTCATCCACGGCCCGCCCGTAGCCGTGCTGGCCGCGGCCGCCTGCGACTCGAAGTCGCCGGCCATCTTCGCGGCGATGTTGAACTCGCAGTACACGTCGTCGGAGTCGGGGGTGTCCGCGATGATCTGCGCACGGAACTCTTGCTCCAGCATCGCGAGCCAGGATCCGAGTGTGTCCTGGTACAGGTGCGCGTGCTGCTCTTTGATATTGGAGTAGGTGGCGTGGTCGAGGATGCCGATCAGCGGTGGCGGGATGTAGTAGGCCGCCGCCACCTCCTCGCGGCTGAGCTTGCGGGACTCGATGTACTGGGCCTGCTGCGGGCTGTATGCGATCGGCGTGTAAACCATGCCGTCTTCGAGGATCGGCGTGCCGCCCTCGGCGCCGCCGCCGCGGGCGAACGTCGACCACATCACCCGGAACCGGCGCTTCTCCTCCGGGCTCCACTCGGGGGCGTCGGCCGGCCGGGACAGGACGCCGGTCATGCGCGCGCCCCCGCGCCACATCTGGGCGCGCTGAGTCGACGACTCGGACTCCTCCAGGAGGATCGAGCGCAGTGCCTCGATCGGAGACGACCCTGAGGTGAGGTCGTCGGGCGTGTAGCCGTGAATGTGGACGACCTGGTCGGTGCTGAAGCGCTGCCCCGATGCGGCCTCGTAGCCCGTGGGCGCCGCCCAGTTCCCACCGTACGGCCGGATCAGGGTCGGCGGCACCGGCAGGAGGCGTCGGCCCTGGCCCTCGACGTCCAGCTTGATCGCGTAGAACTCGTCGTAGATCGCCAGGTCGGAGACGATCCGCTCGACCAGGCGGTACGTGGTCAGCCCGGGTAGCGGGTCGGCCATCAGCACTGCGGCCGGGTGGTCCGTCAGCCGGACCCGGTCGGTGTCCGAGACGCGCCGGAAGAAGTGCAGCCCCAGCTGGGCGACGTTGCGGGCCAGGAACCCGACCACCGTGCGGACCTGAGGCTGGCGCCGCCAGATCTCCCCGTACTCCCACGGAGCCGCGCTCCGCAGCGGCACCGCGGCGAACGTCGGCGCGACCCCGGCGCCCGTCACGCTGAGCTGGCCACGGCTGACGACGAACGACATCAGCCACCGCCCCCAGCGAGCACCTGCAGGAACTCCACCCGCGCGCGCTCGATCACGATCTCGCCGTCCACGCGCTGCGGCTCGCGGCCCGCCTCCAGCAACTCCGCATCCCGCAGCACAAGCAGCGGCCCGCGCCGAGCCCACAGCACGCCACGAAAGGCCTTGTCCGCGAGGTTGACCACGACCCTTTTACGCACCGCGGTGCGACGCCACGCGAACACGGCGGTCCTCCTTTGCCGAGCCGCTACCGTGGCGGCATGAAGTTGAAGTTCGAGTTCGCAGCCGCAGGCAGTGAGATCTACGCCCCGAACGCCTTCGACGGGCAGGTCGGCAAGGAGATCCGGGTCAACCTTCCGGGCCGCGAAGCAACGACGGGCCGGGTCCTGGAGGCAAAGGTGGCCGGGAGTGGGCGATCTGTTGAGCTCACCGTTGAGGTGAGCGACACCAACCTGCCCTTGGTGTAGGAGGGTTCGACTCCGTCATCAGGGCTTTCGGCCATGAGTAGATGCGGTCAGGTAGCGCTCGGCCATGGCCAGAGCCCTACGGTGGTTTCGGTCGCCGGTGCTCTCCGCCTCCCGCTCCGCGCGCGCCGGCAGTCGACACAGCGCGACATCTGGGATGTACGGCGAGAGCTCATTTGCCAGTCCCACGCCGAGCCACAGGTCCACGGCTAGCCCGGTGACGGGATATGTGCCTTCTGCCAGTAGAACGCTCTTGAGGTCGTCGCGACCGGTTGCCTTGTACTCGGAGACCTCGATGACGGAGATGGGCAGGTCGGGTTCGACGAGGATCAAGGTCACGTCCCAGAGGCGTCCATCCGGGTCCAGCTCGACCGCCGCAAAGGCGAGGGCTCCAGGCTTACGCGCCATCACAGCCTCCAGCTTCCGGCCGTCACACGACCATGATCGAATCGTCGCCATCGTCCCCGTACCGGCTCTTACGCCGCGGCGGCCGGGCGAGCACCTCGGACATCGCCGTCGCCAGCGCACTGACACCGTCGATCTTGTCGCCGCTGCTGGCCTTGTCCGGCTTCACGTTCCCGGCCGGGTCCATCGCCACGGCCAGGTTGTCAACACACCAGCGCACCACCGGATGCCCGCCATGCCGCAGAGACGGCCGCTCCGGCGACCCCTGCAGCACCAGCCGCTGGATCGCCTTCAGCGCCGGGGACATGGTGATGAAGCCCTGCCTCACCTTGACCATCGGCGCCCGCTCGCTGATCAGGTCGTTCGTCAGCTGGCTGGCGTTCCACGGGTCGTAGCCGAGCGAACGCACCTTGAACGCGTCCCGGTCCCGACGGATCTGCTCGCGGATCCAGTCGTAGTCAGCGACGTTGCCCGGGGTCGCCACCAGGAAGCCCTCACGCACCCACCGGGTGGCCGCCCCCGCGGTCCGCTTGTCCAGCGCCCGAAGGTTGTCCTCCGGCGTCCAGATGCGCCACAGCGCGTCGAGGGTGCCGTCCTCGTCGTTCGGGAACAGCCAGCACAGCGCGCACAGGTCGCTGGTGCTGGCGAGGTCCAGGCCGCCGTAGGCTTCCCGGCCCGCGAGCGCCGCCTCGTCGACCAGGGACGCGTTCGCGTCCCAGTCCTCCAGCCGCAGGAACCTGGTGCTCTGCTTGGTACGGATGCCCAGGTGCAGGCGCAAGAACTTCGCCAGGTCGGCCGGCGACTGCTGGGCCTCCGCCGACGCGCCACGCAGGTACGCCGCGGACGGCGACACCCCGTACCCGGGGTTGGCCTTGCGCCACGTCGCCTCCTCGTGCGGGTCGTCGTCCGCATCCGCGCCCCACACCACCCCGTACGTGTCCGGGTCGTGGAGGGCGCCGCGCGCGAGCTGCTCGACGTACTGGCGGCGCCGGTCGTAGATGGACTCCTGGCGGCCGTCGTCCGCGGTCGTGATGATGACCACGAGGGGCTGCCGGCGGGAGCCGGTCCCGGTCTCGATGGTCTCCACCAGGTCCGGCGACTTGTGGACGTGCAGCTCGTCGATGATCCCGCCGTGGACGTTCGCCCCGTGCAGGGCCTCCGCGACCGACGACACCACGGTGAAGTAGGAGCCGGACGCCGGGTGGGTGATCTTCTTCGTGAACGCCTTGACGTTGCCCTTCAGCGCCGGCGCCCGCTCCGCGATCGTCTTGATCGGGTCGAACGTGTACCGGGCCTGCTTCTCGCTGGTGGCCGCCGCGTACACCTGCGCGCCGGGCTCGTCGTCGGCCGCCATCAGGTAGACGGCGATACCGCCGGACAGGGTGGTCTTGCCGTTGCGGCGCGGCACGTCCACGTACAGCTTGCGGACGATCCGCACGTACCCGTCGGCCTCGTCATCCCAACGGACCCAGCCGAACACGGGCGCCAGGATGTAGGCGACCTGCCACGGATCCGGGTCCAGCGGCTTGCCGGCCCACTTGCCCTGCGTGTGCCGCAGCAGGTGGAAAGACAGCAGCACCCGGTCCACCCGGTCCGGGTCGAAGACCGCGCCCGGCGCCTCGCCCGGGCTCGGGGTCTGGACCTTCGGCGGGCAGTCCGGCAGCGGAATGCCGCGCGACTCCAGGTACCAGGCGACCTCCGGGGAGATCCCCAGGTCAGCGGGGTCCGGCGAACGGGTTCTCCGCGTTCCCATCGTCGCCCCCGCTTCGCGCCAGGGCCTGCTCCGTCGAGGGGGTCAGACCGAAGTGGGCGGCCCACGACCGCAACTCCCGCCCGGCCGCCCGGGCGATCGCGACCGCCGGATGTGCGAGCGTGCCCTGCTTCGCCTCGATCGTCAGGCCCTCGCGCTGCACCGTCTGCGTCGCCTCACGGAACGTCGCCCACGCCTCGCAGTACGCGGCCAGCGCCGCCCGGTCGGCCTCCTTCACCAGGTCGAGGCGGGACAGCTCGGGCATCACCCGGTCCCACTCGGCCCGCGCCTCCGCGCTCAGCCACTCCGGCGCGGTCGGCGGGACCCGCTTGAAGTCCGGCCCGGGGTTGACCTTGCGCCCACCCGAGTCGCGGCCGGGAGAGCGGCCGGTGATCAGCTTCAGGGTCGCCGGAGCGGCAGCCTTCGCCACGGCGGACCCCCTATCGGCGAGGTGAGCGTGTGCCTTCGGAGTTCACCGCGGCGGGCCCCCAGGGTTGGGCGTCTGTGATTCGGACACCCCTACCCCCCTCCGGCGTGGGAGGTTGAGGTGCGAGGTGGGTCGTGTCAGGTCGGTTGAGGGCGGGCCTGCGTGGGCTGGGGGGTGGGGGGTGGCCGGCGCTGGGGTCACGGTGTGTGCTTGCGCCGGGCCTGGTTGGCCCTGGCCGCCTCGGCCTTGCTCTTCGTCTCGTGGCAGGGGACGCAGGCGAGGCCGAGGTTGTCGAGGTCGGTGGCGGCGCCGCCTTCGAAGATGGGCACGATGTGGTCGAGCTGGTGGCCGGGTTCGTCTGGGTCGTCGGGCGGTCCGTCGCCGCAGATGTAGCAGCAGCCGTGGTCGCGCCGGGACACGCGCGTCTTGAGGGAGCGCCAGGTGCCAGAGCTGATGCCGTAGCGGCCGGCCTTGTCGTCGCGCCCGGCCCAGGGGATGGGCTGGTGGTCATCGCAGCGGCCGCGCTTGGTGGCGAGCTCAGGGCACTGGGGGTCGGTGCAGCGGGAGGGCGGGGCGATCGGCACGGGCCCTACCTCCAACGGCAGATGTAGGCCATGCGGCGGCCAATGGCCAGGCTGATGCCGGTTCGGTGTTCGTAGCTGTTTACGGTCCAGCCGAGCGAGGCGATGTGCTTGGCGTCGAGGGTGTGGGTGGTGATGCCGTAGAGGATGCCCAGGGTCTGCTCGATCTTGGCGTGCAGGGATCCGGGCTTCATCGGGGGTTCTCCGAGGTGGGTGCGGTGCTGCGGATGATGGCGGCAGCACCGATGAGGAGCTCGGCGAGGAGCTCGCGGACGTCGGTGCCGGCGTCGCCGAGCTCGGCCTCGATGGTGCCGAGGCGGAACTCGGCATTGTCCCCGACGCGCAGGTGCACGGGGATCTCCAGGGTGGTGCCCAGGGCGGCGGCGGCCTGGGCAGTCTTCTCGGCGGTCCAGGTGTGCTCTTCGGTGATCACGTGGCCGCCGTTCGAAAGGTGTTGGCGGTGCAGGGTGTGGCGGGCGCTCATGTGCTCGGCAGCCAGGACCAGGTGCCGGGCTCGGTGCCCTGCGGTCGGCTGGTGACCCAGTGGGTGTCGGTGCCGTCCATCAGGACGCGGAGGTTGCAGGTCTGGTCGGGGGCCTCGCCCTCGACCCGGACAACCAGGGCGGGGTAGGTGTCCCCGGGGTAGGCGTGGTTGCCCATGTGGGACAGGAGCACGCGGCGTCGGTTGAGGGTGTTGGTGTCGTCCTCGGTGATCCGGTACTGGACGATCTGGCCGATGGTGGGCTGCACGGTGTTCCCTTTCGCGATGGGCTGGCTAGGCGGCGGCTTGTCTGGGATGCCAGCCGGGGCGTCGTCCGCCGCGCGCAGGCCGGTCGGCGCCGTGCTGCCAGGCGTCGTGCTCGGCGCGGGCGGCGGTGGGCAGGTGGTAGAGGCGGGGCCCGCCCGGGAGCGGGACGTGCTCGATGCGGCGCCGCTTGACCCAGGTGCTGATCACGTTGGGGTCGACCTCGAACTGCTCGGCCAGGTCCTCGCGGGTGTAGAGGTCGCGGGGGTTGATGCTGGCGAGTGGGGGGTTCGGGTAGCGGACCACGGCACCTCCCCGGGCAGCACGAAGGCCCCGAGCGGTGGTCGCTTCGGGGCCTTCAGGGCGTTTCTGGGCAGGGGCTACCTGCTGCAGCCGAGGGTACGACGGGCGCCGATCATGCGCAAGCCCGGCTGCTGTTGGGCTTCAGAGGCTGATGGTTAGGGTGGGGAAGCCGTCGGGGATCTCGTCGTCCTCGGTCACCAGGTACACCAGCTCGTCGGGGTGGTCGGGGCCGTACGGGATGGCTTTCATCCAGGCGATGACGTCTGGCCGCTCCATCAGGCCGGGGGCCTCGGGACAGCCGGGGTCGGCCAGTTCGTGGCCGGGAACGCGGTCTCCGACGGTGGCGGACACGAGGTGCACGGTGGACATGGTGAGCTCCTGAAGTCGTGGGCGGTGCGGACGGCCCTCCAGGGCTGATGGTGGGCACAGCGTAGCGGGGCGGTCAGGCGTCGGGCGCCCACTCGGGCCGGTAGCCGGGGTGGTCGGCGTACGGCAGGGCGAGCAGGCGGAGCACCGGGTAGAGCTGCCTGGCGTCCTCAAAACGGTTCTCGTCGTAGTACCCGTCCGCGTCTTCGGCAGAGTCGGCCACGGCCGATGTGTAGCGAGCCAGGATGCGTCGCTTGGCGTCGACCTCGGCCAGCACCCGCGCCGGGTGGTGCCGGGCGATGTGGCGGGCGGTCGCCTGCTGTTGTCGCGTGCTGCACACGACGATGTCTGCGATCTCGGTGCCGTCCTCGGAGTCGACGACGCCGTACTCCTCGGCATCGGTGGCCCATAGGCCCGGCCACGATGTGGCGGCGCCCTGCTCATCCTCGTCGAGGCGGGCGCGGAGGAACGCCACCAGGTCGGCGGTCATCGTGCGTCCACGTGGCGGGCGGTGATGATGTCGGGGTCTGCGTTGACCAGGGCGGTGGCGTCGTGCTTCACGTCGGCGGGCAGCGCGTCGAACGCGTCCTGGTAGATGGGGCGCATCACCCGGTTCTTCAGGTCCGACGGCATGGCGGCGTAGACAGCGGGCGCCATGGCGCTGGCCAGGTCTCGCATGGTGATGGAAGCCAGAAGGAGGGCGGCGGCGGCTGCGTCGACGAGTGTGTCGCGGTCGGTCATGTCTCATCCTCTCGCAGGTCCGCCCGCCCCGGCGAGGTGTCGGGGCGGGCGGACTGGTCGGTGTTGGGTCAGTGCTCGGGCTGGGGCCAGACGACGCTGTAGCCGCTGCCGCGCTCGACGACGCGGGGCTCGGCCGGCAGCTGGGGGGTCGGCTGCGGGTCGGCGGGCTGCGGGGTTCCGTTGGCGTAGGCCATGATGGGCTTCTCCTCTGCTGCTGTGTGGCGGGTGGAGGGCCCGGGGCGGCCGGTTGGCTGCCAGGCTGTGGCGGCCGCCCCGGGGCGAGATCAGGCGGCCTGGGTGGCCTGGCGGAGGTAGAGCTCGGCGAGCCGGGCCCTGAGGGTCGCGAGCTGGTCCGCGGTTCGACGGCGCTTGTCCGGGTCGTTGGCGTTGTCGACGAAGGCGAGCTGCAGCTCGGTGATCCTGCCCTCGGCGGTGGCGATCTGCTTCTCGATGGTGTCCATGGCGGTGTCCTCTCGGGTCAGCGCTGGATGACGGGCTTGTCGATGTCGCGGTGCTCGGTGGTGACGGTCCAGCCGCGGCGGCGGAGGCGTTCGGCGGCCTGCTCGCAGGCGACGACGGATCGGTGCCTGCCGCCGGTGCAGGAGGTGCCGGCGGTGATGGTGGTCTGGTGGCGTCCGGGTCCGGAGGCGTAGGCGGCGATGTCGACGACGGCGGTGTTGATGCGTTCGTCGGCTCCGGGGGTGGCGAGGACGCGGTCGATGACGGCCTGGTCTCGGCCGGTCATCTCGCGCATGGCGGGGTCGATGTGGGGGTCGCGGTAGGGGCGCATGTCGATGGCGGGGAGGTCGAGGTGGGGCGGTTCGCCGTGGCCGGTACCGAAGCTGACGATGCGGATGGTCGGGCGCACTGGGGGCCTCTCGCGGGTGGTAGGCGGGGTCGGTAGGGAGCGGGGTAGGGGGTCGGTAGGCGGGGCGGTAGGCGTGCTCTGACCTGCAGGTCCTACCGACCTACTGAGGCCCCGGGGGTGGGGCGCGGGGCCGGTCGGGGAGGGGTGTCACGCGGCGCTCACGGTGGCCGGCTGGACGATGGCCGGGAAGGGCGCCGGATGGCCCTCGGGAAGGTCGGCCAGGAGGACCGCCGAGCGGTTGAGCGCACGGCCCTCAATGGTGAGCTTCTTCTGGGGCACGACGGGCACCCCGTAGGAGGCCAGTTCCTCGGTCAGATCGGCGACCGTCCAGTCGGTCATCTCGCCCCTCTTGCGGGCCTCGTCGAGGACCGCCTGGAGGTGGGCGGCCGTGCCCTGCTTGGTGAGGTTGGCGGTGTGGCGGATGAGGGCCCAGAGGACGCCCTCGTCGGGCGAGTCCTGGATCCACTCGTCGGCGTCGTCCGGCTCGGTCTCGGCGGGGGCGTCAGGGATCGGTGCGGCGGGCGCTTCGGTGGGGGCAGGATTCGCCTCGGGCCCGGGGGCGTGGATGAGGGCGGCGATCCACCAGCCGCCGAGGAGCACGCCGATGCCGTACCCGATCAGGGGGCGGGCGAGGGACCAGACGAGTGGGCCGCCGACGATCAGCATCAGGGCGGCGGCGCCGGCGGTGTCGCCGAACCGGCTGCGGGCGGCCTTGCGGTCGGCTTTGGCCTGCTCGGCCGTGGCTTCCTTGGCTGCGACCCGTGCGGCTTCCCGGGCGTGGATCATCGCGGGGCGCTTGGCGGCCTCGGAGTCGGCGAGCTTCTTGGCGAACGCGGCCTCGTCGGCGGCGGCGGCCTGGGCGGCGAGCTCGTCGGCCTTGGCGCGGAGTTCGGCGGCCTCGGTGCGGCGTGCGCGCTGGGGGGCGGTGAGCTTGCGGATCAGGACCGGGCTGCCGGTCATGAGGCCGGTGACGGGGTAGCAGATGGTCGCGATGATCCGCAGCCGGTGGCCGGCGGTCGCGCGCTCGGTCGGGAACAGCTTCTCCGGGATCAGCTTCTCCATGGCTCAGGCCACCATCGAGGTGATCAGGCTGGTGAAGAAGCTGCCGGGGATGGCCCACAGTCCCCCGGCGTAGACGAACAGGCTGGGGCTGATGGCGCCGAGGAGGGCGTCCTTCCACGCGCGGGGCGCGAGCCCGAAGACCGCGATCGTGGCGAAGGCGGCGGTGGCGCCGGGTCCCCAGTCGCCGATGGCGGCGTTGCCCTGGAAGGCGGCGTTCAGCTGGGTGCCGATGGTGGGCAGCTGCTGGAAGGCGGCGCCCGCGTTGGAGGCCAGCAGGCCGATGCCGTACGACCAGTAGGGGACGGCGTCCGGCTTGATGTCGATCTTGTTCTTCCCTCGGATGCCGACGTAGAGGTAGAAGGTCGTGACGGTGGCGGCGCCGCCGGTGCCCAGGGCGATGAGGCTGCTCATGGTGGGTGTGCTCCTTCAGCGGTAGAGGGGGAGGGCGGCGATGGCGGGGCCGAGGCCGAGGGCGACGGCGATGCCGGAGGCGACCGGGACGCGCAGGGCGACGAGGGTGATCAACGGGAAGGGGCCGGTGACCTCGGAGACGCGCTGGCGGCCGCGGTCGCGGACCTGGAGGTCCAGGGCCCAGCCGAAGGTGGCGACGAGCAGGCCGACGAACGGGCCGCCCGGGGCGATCAGCGGGACCAGGCCGGTGGCGTAGCCGCCGGTGGCGCTGATCGCGGTGAGGATGCACCAGCGGCGGAAGCGGCGGGCGCGGTCGGACGGGTTGCTGGTGCGGGCAGCGCGGCGGCGCTGGCGGCGGGCCCGGGTGGCGGCTTCGCGGCGGTCGGCGAGCTGCTGGCGGCGGTGGCGGCGGGTGCGCTGCTCGGGGGTCTCCCCCTGGGCGGCCAGGGCGGCGTCCTCCCGGGCGCGGGCCCGCTGCCGCTGCAGCGCGTGCTCGGCCTGGCGGCGCTGGGCGCGCTCGTCGGGGGTCTCGCCGATGCGGTCGGCGAGCAGGTCGACCAGGCCGACGAGGTCGTCGCGGCGGTGGCCCGGGGCGAGGGCGTCCTCGACGCGGTGGCGCTCGGCGCGCTGCTCGGCAGTCTCGCCGGCGGCGGCGAACTGGGCGTCGCGCACCGCTCGCTGGGAGGCGGCCAGGGCCTCGTACTGGACCTGCTCGCGGGCCGCGCGCTGGGCCTCGGTCTCGGTGAGGAGCTGGCCGATCTGCTGGCCGACCTGCGAGGCGATGTGCGGGACCTGCTCGGTGAGGATCCGTCCGACCGGGGCCCAGAACGCGGCCGCGGCGGCCTCCATCGAGGGCGGCGCGGGCTGGTCGCCGCCGAGCGGGACCGGAGTGTGCACCGGGCCGGACTTGCGCCACCACTCGGCAACCACCGGATCGGCCGCAGTCGCGGTCGGCGGGATCGTCGGGGGCGTCGAGGGCATGGGCGGAACGGGCGGAGGCGGCAGGGCCGAGACGGGCGCGGAGGTGAGGATCCTCTGCAGCAGCTCGCCCAGGTCGTCGTCCCAGGACGGTGTGGTCATCGAGGCTTTCCAGGAGTGGAGGGGTGGCTGGCGTCAATGGCGGCGTGGATGCCGGCGGTGCTCGGGCGCGCGGGGGCGTCCTTCAGGCGTAGCCGCCGTTGCCGTGGCGGCGCTCGTACTCGGCGCGCTGCTGTTCGGCCCGCCGGGCGGCCCGGGAGAGCGCGGTGCGGATGTACGCGGTGTCGGTGGCGACGCCCTGCAGCGCGAGGTGATGCGCGATGGTGTGGGCCTTCGCATCCGGGCCGAGCCAACTGCTGATCGCCATGACCGCGTCGCTCTTCTTCAGGCCGTCGACCTGCGGCGCATCCTCGCGCATCGCCCCCGCCGGGGTGAGGGCCGGCGTGTCTCCCTCGCGCGGCTGCGGTGCGACGCGGTCGAGGGTGACGGTGGGGACGGCGGCGCGCTCCAGGAGGAGGGCGACCTGCCCGGGGGTGACGGTGACCTGGTAGGTGGCGAGGATCTCGGCGACCTCGGTGTCGCTCGCGCCGGGGTTGGCGGCGGCGACGCGCTGGATGGCGGCGGCGGGACCGATCGCGGCGAACTCGGCGGCGATGACGTCCTCGGCGGTGCGGGCCGGGATGGCTGCGGCGGGCTGATGCGCCGGGGATGCGCCGCTGGTCACGTGGGCGACGGCGCGCTCGCGGACGGCGGTGGTGGCTTCCTCGTGGGCGAGGGCCCAGCCCCAGAAGCCGAAGGACGGGAGGCGGAAGGCGTCCTCGCCGCGGGCGGCCCGGGCGGCGGCGCGGTCGGCGTTCCAGGCGAGCGCGGAGACGACGAGCAGGCCGACTGCCGGCGAGGCGTACAGGACCTCGGCGGGCCGGCCGCCGTCGGCGATGTCGGCGTGGACCAGGTTGAGGTAGACCGAGACGCTGGCCATGGTGGCGGTGGCGAGGATGCTCGGGGCGGCGGAGCGTCCGGCGCGGATGGCGTCGGAGGCGGACCGGAGGCAGAGGTAGGCGATGCCGTCGAAGACGAGGCCCGCCACTACGGCGAGCCAGGGCGGGACGCCGTAGTGGCGGGCGACGACGTAGAGGGACCAGGCGGCCATGCAGGCGGCGGCGGTCCGGACGAGGGCCATGGCGGCGTGGCGGCCGATGTTGGCGGCGGTTCGGCGGGCCCAGTCGGGCGGGGTGGTGGTCATGGTGGGTGCGCTCCGGGGTAGCGGTGGGAGCCTTCTTAACCCATACTTGCATCATGAAGTTGCAACGTCAAGATGCATCTAGAGGTGTCATGTATCGCCCCTATCAGCGCCGACGCACAACGTGGCATCATCGGTGCATGACCAGCACTGATGACCAAAAGGCGGCGGCACGCACCAAGCTCGCCGAGCTCAGTGCTGCCTACACCGCAGCAGAGGACGCCCTCGACACGGCCCGCGAAGCGCTCAACGCCGGCATCGTCGAGGTCCTCAAGGCGCGCGCTCTGGGCCCGTCCGAGGTGACGCGCATCGTGCCGTACGAACGGCAGCATGTCGGCCGGATCGCGAAGGCCGGCGGCGTTCCTCCCCTACGCGAGCGGACCGTCGTCAGCGCCAAGAGCACCAGCGCCGAGCCGCCGCAGTCCTGACGCATCCGCGCGCATCACGGCCCCACCCGGGCGATCGGGTGGGGCCGTTGCCACGTCCGTGAGCTGCGGCGCATCCGCCGCGCATCAGGGCCGCATCAGGCCGCGGCGAGTTCGGCGGTCACGTGCTCGGCCCGGTCGGCTGCGGCGGCGTACTCGGCCTCCGACATGACAGCCCAGCAGTCGGGCGAGGAGCACTCGCGCATGCCGTCGGGCCGGATCACGACGGTCAGGAGGCGGCAGCGGGGGCAGGGGCGGCGCCGGGCGGGGCGGTCCTGGCGGTGCCAGCCGGTGACGCGGCTGAGGTGGTGGTGGAGCTGGCTGATCTCGTCGGCCATGTCGACGGCGTAGGCGCGGCCGGCGGCGTAGTCGAGGTGGTGGAGCAGGTATGTGGTGGCCGTGGTCGCGTCGTACTCGCTGTCGAGGGTGTACGGGGCGCGGGCCGGCACGGGCAGCACGGTCCAGGCGGACCAGTCGTTGGCGCGCTGCCGGTCGTCGAGGACGGTCGCGGCCCAGGACGCGAGGATGCTCAGGGTGGGGGTGTTGTCGCGGCGGGGGCCGAGGTCGTCGAGGGCGTTCAGTCGGCACGGGAGGGGCGGGGTGCGGGTGGCTCCGGAGACGCGGGCCCCGCGGTCGCCGGCGCCGGGCAGGAGCGCGATGCCGGTGTGGGCGATGAGCTCGGGGAGTTCGGTGAGCTGGTCGCGGAGGTGGTGGGTCTGCGGGGTGGTGAGCATGTCCGGTCTCCTGTGGTGCGCGGGCGGTATGGTGATCGGACTGGTGGGGCGTCCCTGAGGCTGGCGGGCTGGGGGCGCCCCGTCGTCGTGCGCGGGGTCAGAGCCTGGTGAGGGCCAGGGCTGCGGGCAGGAGCCCGAGGGCGATGTGCGCGGTCTGGTCGACGTGGGCGGCGCCGCCGTGCTGGATGTAGTCGGCGCTGCCGGTGGTGCGCATCCACCACAGGACGGGCCAGCGTCGGTCGATGATCGCGTGGGTGGTGCCGAGCCACAGGTAGGCGACGGCGAGCGCGGCCGTAGTGGGGTGGAGGCCGAGGGCGGCCGCGCCGAGGCGGAGCAGGGCTGCGGCGGCGCCGATGTGGACGGCGGCGTGGAACAGGTTGGCCCGCCATCCGGCCCACCCCGGGAGGGCCTTGTGGGCGGCCTGGTGATCGGTCTGCAGCGCGTAGTCGGCCGTGAGGTGGGCGATGTACAGCAGGATGAAGGTCGCGGCGAAGGTGCTGGTCATGCGGCGGTGCTCCTGGGCTGGTAGTGGGCGAGGTCGGGGATGACGTCGGTGACGGGTCGGGTCGGCGGGTCGTCGGGCCAGTCCTCGCTGTCGTCGGTGAACAGGAGCTCGGCGTCCCACTCGCCGTCGTCGAGGTCGTCGGGGCAGGTCACGGCCGGGCCTCGGCAGCGTCGTTGAACACTGGTGCGAGAATGGCGCGCACCCGTGCGCGGACCTCGGCTTCGGTCGGACCAGGGACCGGGTCCCAGTGGTGCCTGATGACCCGCCACGGCGTGCCCTCGTCGGCGCCCGCCTCGACACGGAAGTTGGGCTCGACGGACGTCACTCCGGGGACGGTCTGCCACTGGCCGTCGACCTCGCGGCTGAGGGTGACGGGCGTCGCGCCCTCGGTGCCGTCGAGGGCGGTGATCGTCGGACATGGCCACGCCACGTCGTAGTCCGGGTAATCGTGTTCGGAGCAATGGGTGCACGAGTCGGTGAACTGGGTGGTGGCGCGCTGGTGGAGGGCGCGGACGGCGGCGATGCGGGCCTCGGCCGCGCTGAGCGGTAGGGCAGCGGCCGCCAAGCCCGTCGCGGGGGTGTCGTCGGCGAGCCAGTACACGCGGTCCTTGGCGTCGCGGTGGTAGGCCTTGGGGTGTCCCGCCGGTCGGGCGCAGATGGCCCCGTGGCGGGCCGCGTAGGCGCCGCACGCGCCGTCGGGGACGTGCAGGGGCAGCGGTTCCCCGGCGAGGACAGCGGCGAGCGTGTCGGAGGCCCGGTGGAGTTCCTGCCACATGTCGTTGCGCCACTCGGTGTTGCCGGTGCTGGTGGCGTCGGCCCAGTGTTCGTGCATGCGGCCGGTGGCGGTGAGGAGGCGTTCGACGTGGGGGGTGAGGGTGGCGATGTGGGCCTCGGCCTGCTCGGCGCGGTCGTGGTAGGCGGAGAGGCTGCTGCGATGGTTCTCCACAAAGCACGTGGACGCCTTGTCCCCATCCGCGAGCACCCGGGTCGCCAGTTCCATCCGGCCAGTGGATGTGACCCTGTTCCAGCGCCACATCCACTGCGCGGGGGTGGGAACGGTGCGCTCGTCCTTGTACGGCTCCTCGCCCTGGTGGAGGAGGGTCAGGGCGGACTCGGCGTGGTCGGCGCGGGCGCGCTGGGTGTTGGCGTCGAGCAGAGCGTCACACCGCTCCCGCTCGACCCGGACCAGGGTGTCGTAGTACTCCTGCCAGTCGGCGGCAGTGATGCTGGGCTGATCAGCGGGCTGCTGGTAGTGGCTGGTCATGCGGCTCTCCTGATCTCGCGGACGTACTGGGCGTTGGCGCGGCGGCTGGCCGGGCAGGCGGTCTCGCCGCGGCGGATGTGCCGGCGGTAGGCGGCCCGGTCCCCGGGGCACGTGCAAGGGACGGGCGGCTCCGGGTCGGCGGGCGGCTCGTCGAGGAGCTGCTCGCGGTCGGCGAGGTGGACGGCCTGGGTCATCGACGCGGCGCTGAGCTTGGTGAGCACGCTGCGCGCGAAGCTGTTGGCTCCGCCGATGGTGATGCCCATGGCGTGGGCGGCGCTCTCCCGGGTGTGGCCGTCGGCCATGAGGCGCAGGTACTGGATCTCGCGGGCGGTGAGGCTCACGGCTGCGGCTCCTCGGGGGTGGTGGTGAGCACGATTCGGGGCTGCGGGCCGGGCAGGGCCGCGCCGAGGGCGGTCCACATGGCGGCCATGTCGAGGGCGGTCCGCCGGTCGGTCTCGGCCGTCACGGCCTCGGTCCGGTGGCGTTGGGCGTCGCGTTGCAGGTACTGGCTCCTGGCGGCGTTGGCGGCCTTGAGGAGGTGATCGGTGCGGCGTGTCTCGGCGTCCTCGGCGCGGTGGGCCCATTCGGCGGCTTGGGCAAGGGCTTCGGTGCGGGTGGTCACAGGGTGCCTCCGGGTCGGGGGATGAGGTTGCTGGTCTCGGCGTGCTGGCGGACGGGGTCGTCGGGCGGCGGCGGGTCGGGCTGGTCGCCGCGGGCCGCGCCGTGGCAGAGGGCGAGGGTGACGAGCGCGCTGCCGGCCAGCAGGAGGCCGGCAGCGCACACGAGCGGCAGGGTCACCCGGCGGCCTCGGCGGCCAGGATCTTCAGGCAGGCGGGGCAGTCGACCGGCCCGTCGACCTGGTGCATGCGGTTGGCCCACTTGGTCTTGCCGCAGGCGGTGCTGGTGCGGCCGGTCATGACGGGGTGGGTGCGTCCGGCGTGGGTGAGGCGGCCGCCACGGACGCGGATGCGGAGGTGGAAGGTCATCGGGTGCCGCCGTCCTGGCCGAGCACCGCGCGGGCCACCGCGAGGGCCTGCACGTCCGGGCCGACCATCTCGGCGTCCGTCGCGGCGCTGTCCAGCCAGTCGGCGACCAGCAGGCCGACGCCGGGGTGCATCAGGGCGATGTACTGGGCGTTGTCCGCGTTGGTGATACCGCCGCACTCGCGGCCCTTCCGGCCGGACGCTGCGATCTCGGAGGCTGCCGAACCGGCGGGGTGGGCGTGGCTGTAGATGCCGCTGGTGACGGTGGAGCGGGGGGATCGGACGATGCTGGGAACCCAGGGGCCGGGAACTGCAGCGGTGGCGTAGTCGCGGAGTTGCTGGGCGGCCTGGCGGAGCAGGTCGGCGGGGTGGTCGGGCACGGTGGTCTCCTCGGGTCGGGGGGGCCTGCCGCCCGGGCGGGGGGCGGCAGGCGGACGGGGTCAGCTCTGGGCGGCGATCAGAAGCCAGCCGGGCGCGCTCATCAGGTGCACGCCGCAGGCCTTGGCGGCGGCGCGCAGGTGCTCGTCCCAGCGCGGCGGATGCAGCGGGTCGAGGTCGTCGGCGGTCAGGCGCTCCGGGTCGCCGAGGTCGGCCTCCGCGCAGTACGTGACGAGGTAGAGCTTGTCGTTGTCGTAGCTGCCGGCCTCCAGGTGGCCGACGCTGTCGCGGTGCGGGTCGGGGTAGGTGACGCCCGTGTTGTAGGCGGCGAGCGGCTCGTTGAGGTCGTCGCCGTAACGAATGCCGGAGATGGGGGCGCCGTACGCGAGGTAGGCGCTGGTGTGGATGCCCACGGTGGTCTCCTTCGGGGTGGGGCCGCCGCGGGGTGCGGGCGGCCGGACGGGGTGTCAGCTGGTCGAGGTGCGGGCGGGGCAGGGCGGGTAGTGGCCGGGGTGGACCCGGGTCTGGCCGCCGCAGTCGGTGCAGCCGGCCAGGCTCGTCGGGGTGCGGGCGGCCAGGACGATGCCAGCGGCGGAGGCCAGCAGCGTGCGGCAACGGAGCAGCGCCTCGCCCTGGGCCTGAACCTCTGCGCGGAGGCGGGCGTTCTCGGCGTCGCGGGCGGCCAGGTCGGCCTCGACGACGGCGAGCATCACGTTGACGAGGCCCTGCTTCTCGCCCCTGGGCCGCATGGCGTCGGCGTCGAGAGCGGCGATGAGGCGCTCGCGGAGGTCGGGCGGGGTGGTCACCGGCCGGCCCCGGCGACGACGATCGCGTCGAGGATCTGCTCGCGGGTCGCGGCGATCGGCTCGCCGTACTGGGCGGGGGGCAGGGCGGCGACGCGGGCGTGCGCCTCGGCGAGCACCTCGGCCCGGTAGGCGTCGAGCAGCTGGGTGGCGTTGGCGCGGTGTTCGAGCTGGGACTCAAGGTCCTGGCGGGCGGTTGCCATGGCGGGGCTCCTGGGGGTCGTGGGCGGGTCGTGGCGGGTGTGCGTGGCCGTCGGCCGGGTCGGTCGCTGCGGGGCGCGTGGTGGGCCGGTTCTGGCGCGCGGCCGGTGCCGGACCGGTCCGCGCGCCTGGGCCGTCGTGGGCTACAGGCGGCCGGGGACGGACGGAATGCCGAGCGGGTTGCGGCCGCCCGGCTCGGCGTCGGCCTCGGCCATCGTCTGGAGCTGGAAGTCGACCGGGGCGGTGACGCCGGCGGTCTGGGCGATCAGGTCCGACAGGGCGATGTTGATCAGCAGCCGCATCGGCTCGGTGAAGACCACCGCGTCGTCGTCGGCGAGGATGAGCCGCAGGTCGATGTCCCTGTAGGCGGCCGTCCGCAGGGCTGAGCCGACGAGGTACACCGGGCGGCCGAACGCGGCGGCGACAGGGCGGCAGGCCCAGTCGAGGCGATGGAAGTCGGGCGGGCTGAGGTAGCTCATCACGACTCCTGGTCGGTGGGCTCGTAGCGGGTGATGGTCGGGTAGAGGTCCGAGAAGGCGATGCAGGCGTCCACGACGGTGATCAGGGCCTGCCGGTCGCCGGGGTACTCGGTGTCGTGGTGTCGCATGCCCTGCACCCAGCCCATGACGGCCGCCTCGCGGACGAGCAGACGTTCGCGCTCGGTGAGACGGGCGAGGAGTTCGGCGACGGCGTCGAGGCGGGCGGTCTCCCGCTGGGCGTAGTAGGCGGCCAGTGCGTCGGGGAGGTCGACGTCGTCGGGCTGGGGCTGGCTCATCGGGTGGTCTCCTCGGCGGGCTGGTTGGCGAGTTCGAGCAGGACGTCGGCGTGGCACGGCTGGCCGATCGCGCACCGGCACACCAGGTCGAGGCCGGCGAGTTCGGTGCGGGCGTCGGCGAGGGTCAGCCGCGGGCTGCACCACGACCGCAGCGAGACGTTGGCGGTCGGCGCGACCAGGGCCTGCCGGTACAGGTCGACGGTCTCCTGCCGGGTCATGTACCGGATCTCGTGGTGGGTGATCCGGCCGTCCGCGTGGTGGTAGGGGTGGCTTCGGTCGGCGGAGCTGATGCGGGTCTCCAGCTCCCATGCGGAGCCGTCGAGGGCGGGGACGCGGGCGAGGGCGGTGCGGGTGCGCCAGCGCCAGGGGGTGGCCCAGCGGCTGCTGGGGCCGACGTAGAGGGCCCCTTCGGGGGTGCGCCAGCCGCGGACGGCGGGGCGGTGCAGGCGGACGGGATTCATCGGGCACCCGCCGTCGCGCCGAAGGGGCTGAGCGCGCTGTTCGACAGCGGGTAGGCGTGCCCGTAGTCGGCCGACAACTTCGGGCCCGACAGGCCGTAGTGGTGCTCGCAGACCGCGATCCGCAGGCTCTCCGTGGCGGAGAACAGGGCGAGGGCCGCGAGCTGGAGGTAGAGCACCTGGTCGTCGGGCAGGCCGCCGGCGACGACGTGAGCGCGGAGCTCGCTGTCGAGCTCGTCGAGGGCGTCGTGCCACGTGTCGAGCATCCCGAAGTGCCCGGTGATGAACTTGGCGGCCTCGCTGGCGGGGGTGGTCCAGGGGCGGTCCTGGGCTGCGGTCTGGGCGCACTCGGAGATCTGGGTGGCGGTGAGGTGGTCGAAGCAGTCGGGGATGCCGTTGGTGGCCTTCTCGTAGGTGGCGATCGCGGGGTGCTGGGTGAGGGGCTGGTTCATGGGGTGCTCCTGGTGGTGGTCAGTGGGCGTGGGGTTCGATGAGGACGTCGACCTCGAAGCGGTGGCCGGCCGGGCAGGTGGCGTACATGCGGGGGCCGGTGGTGCCGTAGCGGGTGGTGATCTGGATGTTGTCCATCGCGGCGTCGCAGTCGGGGTGCGGGTAGGCGATCACGGCGGGCTCCTGGTGGGTGGTCAGGCGGTGGTGAGGGCGTTGATGAGGTCGGTGAGGTAGCTGTCGTCGAGGGGCTCGGCCTCGCGGGCCGGCACGTGCAGGGCGCGGGCGAGGCCGCACTCCGCCGCGACGCGGCTGGCGCGGGCCTGCCAGTGCTCGCGGCTGCCCCACTCGGCGGCGGCCTCCAAGGTGGCGGCCGTGTCCCGGTCGTCGAGGAGCTGCTGGATCCGGTGGGGCCAGCCGGTCTGCGGGCCGGGGGTGAGCAGGTGCAGGAGGCCGGCGGCGAGGATCTGGGTGGCGGTCACGGCGATGGTCTCCTCAGGCGGCGGGGCGGGTGGTCTGGTGAACGAGCCAGGCGTCGAGGCGGCTGGCGTGGCTGCCCGCGGTGAGGCGGCGGCCGGTGGGGGTGTGGCAGGTGGTGCCGGGTTTGGCGCGGCAGGTGGGGACGGGGCAGGGGATGGCCCACTCGGGCGGCCGGTCGCGGTGGGGGCGGAGGCCGGGCGGCATCGGGGCGCCCATCACGCGGCCCTGCGACGGTCCGGGCCGGCCATGGCGACGACGTCGGTCATCTCCATGAGGCGGGAGACGATTCGCTCGCCGAGGATGATGTCGAGGCCGGGGCCAAGGGCGCGACCCTGGTCGTCGCGGGGCGCCTGCCCGGGGTAGTTCGACGTGAAGACGGTCGGTCGGCAAGCGTTGTAGCGCTCGTTGATGATTCGGTAGGTGATCTCCTCGACCCACTCGCTCGCCTTGGCGGAGCCGAGGTCGTCGAGGAGGAGGAGCGGGATGCGGGTGAGCCGCCGGAGTTCGTGCTCGGGGCCCGCGTCGGAACCGCCGGGCCGGAGACGGCCGTACATGTCGGCGGCGGTGGTGGCGATCAGCTCGTACCGGGCCGGCCCGGCCTCGGCGATCATCCGCAAGGCGGCCCACGCCTGGTGGGTCTTGCCGGTGCCGGTGGTGCCGGTGAGGAGGAGGGAGCGGGCGTCGGCGGGGGTGGTGGCGACCTGGCGGGCCCAGGCGGCGACGGTGGGGTCGGTGACGATGCGGGCGTTGGTGTAGCGGCGGGGGACGGCGGCCTCCCAGCGGGTGAGGGCGAACTCGGCGCGGGCCTGCCGGTGGTACTCGGGGTGGCCGGGCTGGTCGGGGCTGGGGCCGTCGTCGATGGGGCCGCGGTCGGGGAGGGTGAGGCCGCGGGCGTTGAGGCGGGCCTGGACGGCGGCCATGGACGCGTCGCTGCTGAGGCGCAGGGGCTCGGGCATCGGGTTACCAGCCGTTCTTGTACACGGACGGGTCGGTGGGGTTGGTGTAGGGCTGCCAGCCCGGGGTGCCGCCGGAGACGGCGCGGAGCGGGGGGCGCTCGGCGTCGGCGGCGGGCAGGGGCGACAGCTCACACCAGCCGTTGAGGAAGTACCGGGCGGAGTCGATGTCTCCGCGCTTCCGGTCCCACACGCGCCGGGCGTAATCGACGAGCGCGGGGACGCCGGACTTGTTGATCGCGGCGGAGAGCTTGAACCACTCGGTCTCGTTGAAGGGCCAGCGGACGCTGACTCCGGCGAGGGTGAGTTGGTCGGTGAGAGGTCGGGCGAAGTCGGGAACGCCGCCGCTCTCGTCGATCGCTCTCTCCCCCTTGGGGAGAGTGGGTTGGTAGAGGGGTCCGGTTTCCGGACCCATAGGGGTCCGGTTTCCGTACCCCTGGGGTCCGGTTTCCGGACCAAGAGCCTCATCCGTCTTGGTCCGGTTTCCGGACCGAGAGTCATCGCTAGGGGTCCGGTTTCCGGACCAAGAGGAATCCCCTGTTGGTCCGGTTTCCGGACCAAGAGAGCCGCGCTGAGGCCGCTTGAAACCCACCGCGAACGGCAGCACGTACTCCGCCGCGCGGCTCCCCGCCGCCGGACGAACGATCCTCAACTCGCCCGAATCCAACAGCTTGTCGACCGCAGCCACGACCGACGACTTCGCCGCGTTCGACCACTGGACGAACTCAGCCGTGCTGACCGCCGCCGTGCAGCCCTCGTCGACCACCTTGTTGGCGACCGCGAGCATGCAGTGCCGGCCGGTCCCCTTCGACTGGGAGTGCAGCCACACCCAGTACATGGCGTCGAGGGTCACGAGCGGCCTTTCGTAGTGCGGGTGAGGGTGGTTGGTGGCCTGGGGCGGAGGGAGATGCCACCCCGCCCCAGGCGGTCAGGTGGGTCAGACCTCGGAGCGGGTGAGCGGCCCGTACTCGGCGATGACCTGGCTGAGCAGCCACGGGTCGTCGTCAATGCCGACGAGGTCCATCAGCGGCTCACCGTGCTGGCCGTCCCGGCCGGAGTACTGCCAGGGGTCGCCGTGGCGGTCCCTCCAGATGGCCGTCAGGTCGTAGCGGGCGCCCATCACCATCGCGTCCGTTCGACGGAGCGAGCCGATCCACTTCTCGACGACCTGGTCGCGGTTTTTCTGCTCGCTGTGGGCCGGCATCACGAAGCCGATGAAGCCGCCGCCGTCCTCGGCCAGCACCAGCGGCGAGCGGGGGCCGTTCTGCCACGCGTGCAACGTCGGGCCGACGCCCTTGAACCGGGCCAGGTAGCCGCTGTTGTAGCCGGTGAAGCCTGCGTCCGCCGGGGCCTTCTGGAGGATGTCGCGGGCCAGCTTCCGCCAGTCGGGGAAGTGACGACGATTCGCCGTCTCGTCGTGCATGCGCAGGGACCCGGCCAGCGACTGGAACACGATGATGGTGTCGTCGTTGACGGCCTCGACGCCGAGCTCGACGATGGCGTCGGGGTTGAGGCGCTCCAGCCAGGCCACAACGACGGGGACATCGTCGCGGCGGAGGTGGGCTGCCCACGGGCCGTGGTCGACGGTGTCGGCCCGGCTGATGGCGAAGGTGTACCGGTCGGTGCCGACGGTGAACAGGTAGTTGCCATTGGCCTCGATGCGAATGGCGTTGATGGCGGCGAGCTCGGTGTCCCGCCCGACGTGAGGGCGGACGCGGGTAAGGCTCGCCGCGAGCTCGGCGGCACGGATCGGGGTGCTCATCGTTGGCGCTCCAGGGGTGTGGTGGGTGGTTCGGGGTGGCCGGCCTGCCGGGCCGGGGTGTGGCGCTCGCACCGGGCGCCGCAGGCGTAGGGCCGGGCGGGCTGCCCGCAGTACTCGCGCACCGCGGGCAGCCACTGCCGGCAGGTCACGGCGCCGGCTGGTCGAGGCCGAACGCGGCCAGCAGCAGGGCGGCGTCCTCGGCCTGCTCGACCTGCCGCCTGTGCAACTCGTGACGCTCCGCGGGCGTCAGCCCGCCGAAGACACCCGAGCGGGACTTCGCCGGCGCCGAGCCCTCCGCCCGCAGCGCGAACTGCAGGCACGCCCCCGCCACCGGGCACCGCGCGCACACCTTGATCGCCTCGCGGTACACCGACCGGGCCGCCGTCCCGACGTCTCCGGCCGGAAAGAAGTCGTCCGACTGGAGCTGGCGGCAGAGCGCCCGGTCCTCCCACCTGTCCTTCATGTCGCCACCTCCGGGCGTGTTGTCGATGCGGGCCTGGTCGGTCCGGGTCTGGCCGTTGCGCCAGCGGCACACCGTGCGGTCGGTGATGCCGAGCAGCTCGGCGACGGGCCGGTCCGGGGCCTCGCCCTGGGGGCTGGTGATCAGCTGCCACGCGAGGAAGGCCTCGTCGATCTGGAGCTTCGGCCGGGGCATCTCCCCGCCGAGGGACCGTTCGACGGCGACCATGTCGAGGCCGTTGTCGCTGGTCGGTGCGGCGGTCAGAGCGAAGGGCGACCGGAACCGCAGCGGGATGTCGATCCGCTCGGCGCCCTCGCGCACGGTGATGATCACCGGGTCACCTCCTGTCGGGGGATGAGCGGCCACGAGCCGTCGACGACCGCGGTCGGGTCGGTCTTGCGCAGGCGCCGCTCCCGGGCCGCGGCCCGCTCCAGCGCCCAGCCGACCTGCCGGTCGTGCACCTCCTGGAGGGACATCTGCCGCAACTCCGGGAACCTGCCGACGATCTGGAAGGCCACCGCGGCCGCAGCGGCCGCGTCAGCGTCCGCCCGGTGCGGGCCCTCGTGCTCCACCTCGTAGTGCTCGCACAGGTCGACCAGGCGGCGCCGGCCCTCCCGGTACGGGTCGAGCACCCGGTCCAGCAGCAGCGGGTCCAGGACCCGCAGCGGCGAATGGCCGGAGGACACGGCGAGCGACCACCTACCGTCACGCTCCAGCTCGCGGTCGTGAAGGGTCAGGTCGTACGGGGCGTTCGCCACGACGATCGGCAGGCCGTCGATGACGGCACCGGCCAGCGCCTGCGCCACCATCTCCGCGACGAGACCGGCCGGGCGGCCGTAGCGGTGCGCGTGCCGCTCCGGGATCTTGTGCAGCTTGGTTGCCTCGGCGGGGACCGGCTGCTGGCCGGCGTCCGCCAGCCACGTCCGCTCCTCGACCACCACACCGCAGTTGGTCCACACCAGCGCGGCCTGCACGATCCGGTCCGACTCCACGTCCAGGCCCGTCGTCTCCAGGTCCAGCGCCGCCCACTCGGACAGCCACCACTGGCCGCTCACTCCGCACCCCCGGCCCAGGTGTCGTCGACGAGCTCGCCCTCGATGGCGTCGTCGTCCTCGTCGCCGAGGTCGACGTGCTGCTCGGCCGGCTGCGGCATCGGCTCGGCACCGACCGCCGACTCGGGCTGCTCGGCGGCGACTTCGGCGGCGGCCCGCAGACGCTCCCGCATGTACTCGGCGCTGGTCGGCACCCACTTGGCGAGCCGCCGGGCCCCGGTCTTCAACCACATCGCCTCCTCGCTGGTCTTCCAGGGGGAGTAGTCCGAGTGCGCGCCGTCCGACTTGGCCTTCGCCGCCATGACCTGCGCCCGGTTGAGGACGACGACCTTCGACGTGGCGCCGTCCTTCATCACCGCGTAGGCGTACACGCCGACCAGCGCGCCGCGGTCCTCGGCGAACCAGTCGACCTCGTGGACCGGCCGCTCGTCCCGGCCCGGGTGGTAGCGGAAGACGTCCCGCTCACGGACGGTCTCGACGATCACCGAGGACACGGCGCCGGCCCGGTAGATCAGCTCGACAAGCCCCTGGTAGCCGACGATGCCCTTGATGATGAGCTGGCCGCGGTGGGCCTTGCTCTTGCGCGGGGTGAGGTAGAACTGCTCGGTCCCGGGCTCCAGGCCGAGGCGGGCCGCGGTCCGCAACTCGCGCAGGAACACGCCGACGTCGGTGGTCGCGGCCCGCATCAGCTTCTCGTCGCCGCGGATCGCGCCGACCGCCAGCCGGACCCACTGGTCGGCGTTGACGTGCGACGGCATGAGGGTGGCGTACTCGTCGCGGTACTGCTCGACCATGGCGGCCGGGCTGGTGTCGCGCACGGCGACGGCCTGGCCGATCGTGGTGGTGCTCATCGGGTCCTCCGGGTACGTGCGGGGAGAAGCTGGTAGGTGTGGCCGCCGCGGACGGTGCGGGTGGCGACCCGCTCGCCGGCGGCGAACGCGCGCCGACCGGTGCCGATGGCGTCGAGCAGGCGGGACTTGCACTCCGTCAGCTCGTCCTCGGCGGCCCAGAAGCCGTCCTGCGCCGCGTGGAAGCGGTCCCGCAAGTCCGGCGTGATGTCGATGTTGACGTCCTCCAGGCCCTCCGGGAGAGCCCGAACCGCCTGGTAGGTGGCGGTGTGGCCGTCGATGGCCGGCCGCTCACCATCCCGGACCGACTGCATGAACTCCCGGCCGGCCCGGCGCATCAGCTCGGCGTCCACCGGGTCGTACTCGACGACGTACTCGCGGTAGTCCGAGCCGCCGATCAACACCGCGATCCGGCAGCGACGCAGGCTGAGCGTGTCCAGGTACCAGATGCACTGCGCCCGGTAGTGGACCGGCACCTCGTCGGTACCCTCCTTGCCCCAGCCTTCGTCGTCCCGCGCGGTTTTGACCTCGACCAGCTCCGCCACCGAGGCTGCGGCGGAAGGGCAGGTCGGGCAGGCCGGGCAGCAGGGCCCGCAGTCCGCGAGCCTGCCGGTACCGCGCCCCTCGCAGCACGGGTCACCGTGGAGGCCGCAGCCGCAAGCCGGCACGAGCTCGCCGTCCGGGTTCGCGATCTGCCACGGCCGGCCCGGTCCCGCGTACGTCGGCGCCCGCCGCACCACCCACTCCGGGTGCCGCTCCGCGAACTCCGCCAGGACCACCGGCTCCAGCCGGTTCCCCCAGTACATCTGCGGGTTCTCCTCGACCGGGGCCAGCAGGCCCTGCTTGCGGTGCCACAGGGAGAACCGGGACTCGAACGGGCTCAGGCCCATCACGGCCGCGATCTCGCTGCCGCCGACCCCGTCTGCCCGGGCCGTGTGCCACTCCGGCGAGCCGGGGGCGAAGTAGCCGAGCACCGCTGGCCCGGCGGCCGGGGCGACGCGCCCCGGCAACTCGGTGATCGTCATCGGTCGTACTCCTGGAGGTTCAGGGCGAGGGGGAGGAGGAGCCAGCCCGAGCCGTCCGGGCGCTGGAGCTCCAACGCGCGGTAGGGCCACGTGATGCGGCGGACCCGCAAGGCGGCGGGTCACCGGTCGGCCCCGTCCCGCTGACGCGGCAGACGAAGCGCCAGCACCTGCCCGGCGGGCAACTCCTCGGCCCGGACCGACCGCACCCGGCGACGGGACCGCACCTCACCCACCACCAGCAGCACAGCCAGCACGGCACTCGCGGTCAGGAAGAACAGGTTCATCGGACCGCCTCCGTGGTCACGTTCACCGAGGCGGTCGCGTACCAGGCCTCGTAGTCGGCCAGGCCCATACCGTCCTCCTGGGACGAGCTGAGGGCGGTGGCGGCGGCGAGCGCGAGCGTCGCGTGCGCCTGAGCGGTGACCAGCGCCGGCATCGGGTCGTCACCCCGCAAGAAGTTGCGGCTCGCCTCCGACAGCAGCGCCTCCGCCTCGCGGTAGTGCTCCGGGCCGGTCACAGCGCACCGCCCTCGGCCGGCGCGTCGACCGGCAGGTAGGCGGTGGCGTACACCGGCGCGCCCGCGATCACGGTCGAGTGGCGCAGCGACACCACCAACAGCCGCTGGCCGGCGTTGCTGGTGATCTCCGACTCGTCCGTGTCGACACCAAGCACCGCCGCCAGGGACCGCACCGCGTCCCGGCCCTCCGGGCTCCGGTCGATGAGGTCCACGTGCAGGGCCCCGTTCGGTTCGACCCGCCACGTGACCGGCAGGTCCGCGAGCTCGATGTGCGTGGCCATCAGGACGTGCAGCGCGGTGATCGTCGTCAGGGCGGAGGGCATCATCGGGCACCCCGCACCGGCGAGTGCCTCCGCCAGTCCCCGTTGCAGCCACACGAGCACACCGAGCCGGCCTCCGGCTCCAGCAGCCGCCGGTACCCCTCCGCCTGCACGCTGACGGACTTCAGCTCGCGCACCAGGCCACCGATCACCCCGCGCATCTCACCGATCAACGCGGTCCGCTTCTCCCCGTCCGTCGGCGTCGGCTTCGCGCACACTGCCTCAGCCCGCGCCACGTGCCAGCCCAGCAGGCCCTCCGCCGCCGCATCCTGCAGCGGCATCACCACCGGCGCGCTCACAGGGCACCGCCCCTCCATCGGCCGCACAGCTCCGCACGGAACATCTCCGCGTGGGCTCGCCGCTCGAAGGTCCGCGACAGCTGCTTACCGTCCGCCCGCCAGCGCACCGCCCACTTCCCCGACGTCGTCCGGGAGATCGACGCCGACGGCGCCTTCGGCTCCACCAGCCCACGCAACCGGGCCACCTCGACCCGGCCCTCCGCGAGCTGGGCCTGCAGCGACTCCACCTCGTTCTCCGAGGCGTGAAGCGCGTCGTCCATGGCGTCGACCTCGCCGAGCAACGCGACGATCGCCTTGGCCTCCGGCGAGTCGATGCCCGCGTACGTGGCCCGCAGCTCGTCGAGGTGCTCCTCGCTCAGCGCGCTCACGCCGCACCGCCGATCGCGTTGCGCTCGGTCTGCCGCCGGGCGATCCGCTTCTGGATCAGGTCCACACCCGCCGGCCGCACGTGCAGCGTGTAGTGCGAGCACAGCCCGATCGACCGGTGCTCCACCACGTGCTCCGCCGACCGGAAGTGCCGCTCGTGCCCCGCGTAGAAGTCCCACTGCGTCGACCCGCAGTCCGCCTGCCGCGCGAAGACCAGCCGCTCCGCGATGAGGAACTGCCGCAAGTCCTGCTGCCGCCAGCCGAGGAGCTTCGCCACCTCACGCACCAACCGGTCACCCGAACCGGCGGACAGATACAGGTCGTGCGCGGCCGCCTTCGGCGTCAGCTCGGCCACCCGAGCCTCCGCCGCGTCCGCCCGGTCCGCCTCCGCGATCACCAACGCCGCCAGCTCGCGGGGCGTCGGTACCGCCGGCGTCGACGGCGCCACCGAGAATGCGCCAGTCCGGCGGATCGACGGCAGCACCTCGTGGGTGATCCAGCGCTTGAACCGCTGAGCACCCTCCACCCTGCTCCGGAGGATCGCGCTGTACAGGCCGGGCTCGTTGATGACGGTGAACTGCTGCTCGCCGCCGGGGGTGTGCAGACTCTGCACACCCTTCTCGTCGTCCGCGAGCGTCCTGGTCATCGCCGAGGCGGCGGAGTAGCCGAGGACGGTGGCGACGTCGGCCGCGACGAACCACGGTTCGTCGTCGGTCATCGCGACCCGGACCGGGGTATCGGTCTCCGGGAAGCGGTAGGGCATGATGGACACAGGTCCACCTCTCCTTCTTGGGTAGTTCAGTGCTGGTGGGCCGAGGGCTCTCGTGCGGGCGGCATCCCGGCGGGGGCCCGACCCATGTCAGGGGGAGGCTCAGGCGGCGACGGCGGGCCGCGGCAGGCGGCGCGGGACCGGCTGGGCCGCGACCGCGAGCGCCTCGAAGTAGGCGTCGATGCTGTCCGTGGCGTACATCAGTCGGCCCGCGTGGCGAACCGCGGTCGGGCCGACCTTGCGGTACCGCCACTTGTGGAGCGTGCCGACCTGCACTCCGAGCTGCTTTGCGGCCTCCTCGATCCACAGGAAGCCGGGCGGCGGCGGGGGCGGTGTCTTGGCGGGCATATGCCACTTCCTCTGGCTTGATCGAGCTATCCGGTCGGTTCGTCGAGATTCGTAGACGACGGGAGCAGGAAGAGAACGGCCGGCTCGCAGCCGAGCGCCCTCGCGATGCGCCGAGCAGTCTCCTCCTCGGTCCGCCGATAGCGCCCGGACAGCAGGTGTCCGATCGTTGCCGGTTTGCACCCCGCCTCGACGGCTAGAGCGCGGACCGAGAAGGGGGCTCCGCGTCCGGGATGCCTCATGACCCACCGGAGTGTGGCTGGGGCGTGAAGCGGTACGCGGCTCGACAATGGTCGTCTCCAGACTTGGACGTTCCGTCTCTCGATGTCTCCATGCTTGCACATACTGAGACGTGTCGTCTACCAATCTGGACGATCCCTTGAGAGTGATTTCAGGCCTACCTAGGGGGGTGGTCTCGCTGTATAGCCGGTACGTCTCTAGACTGGGACGCCGAAACGTCCATGGCCTGCGACGATCCAGATCGAACGCGCGAGCCAGAGGCATACAGGAGAGGTGGCCGTGGCTGGCATCGAAGCCAAGGGGCAAGCACTGACCGGCAAGCTGTCTGACATGGTCGCGGCAGTGCAGCGGGCCGGCACGTCCTACGGCAAGATGGCCATCGACTCAATCGGCCCCGCAGGCGAGCCCGGCATGTCCAAGGCGTTCTTTCAGCGCCTGGCCACAGGCGGCGTGATGTCTGCCCCCAAGCCGCAGGAGCTCGAAGCTATCGCCCGGGGCATCCGCAGGCCCATCCGCCTCGTCAAGGAAGCGGCGGCCAGTCAGTGGCTGGCGTGGGAATCGGTCGAACTCAGCGGCTACGACGACGACATGCGCCACATCATCATCCGCACGGCCGCAATGGACCCGCAGGAGCGCAGGCGCTGGCGTGCCATGCTGGATGCTGCCGTCGAGGCGGATCGTGACCACCCAGAGGCCAGCTAGATAGCTGCCCGCCGTATCCATTTTTACGTTGCTTTGTTGACTTTTCGTACAACCCTTGTACCGGTTTCGCGGTGTGACTAATGTGCCTCTCTCCGCACGAGAACCGAAGCACGGGGAGTGGCACGTGATCACGGTCCAGTACGAGCTGGTCGAGCCGGAAGAGATCGACGGAGAGATCGACATCGAGGAGGACAGGGGTAGCCTCCTCCTCAAGATCAGCCGAGCCCTCACTCCCGACGAGATCGTGAGCGCGCTCAACGAGGCATCGCGGGCGGTCTTGGCCGGTGGCCACTGGTTCCAGGAGTGGAAGGGCGACATCATCGGCGTCGACCCCCGCGAAGGCCTCGGTGACGTCGGCCGCCGCATTCCCACTCCGCGACCTACGCTGTACGACGTCAACAAGCCGCAGAGCGGCGCCGCCTGAGGCCTAAGGGGGCCAGATGCCGGGGTACATCGAAGACCGGTGGATGACAAAGCGGCCCGACCCGGCGACAGGCCAGAAGAAGCGCACCAGCCGGTACGGCCAGGGCAAGCGCTACAGGGTCTGCGGGATCCCGGGTGTCAAGGACGAGAGCTTCCACAAGCAGCAGGACGCCAAGGACTGGCTGGCCAGCGCTCAGACCGACAGTCGCCGTGGCAACTACATCGACCCTCGGCTGGGCGCAATCACCCTACGGGTCTACGTTGAGACGATCTGGTGGCCCGCCCGCCGCGATCCCGTGGGCACCTCGGCACCCATGAGGTCGAAGATCTGGAACCACATCCTGCCGCACCTTGGCGAGATCCCCCTCACCTCCCTCGACGCCGAGCACCTCCGTGCCTGGCTGGCGATCCTACGAGACAAGCCGAACCTCAGCGAGTCCACGATTGAGGTCATCTGGATCCACCTCACCTCAATCCTCAAGACGGCAGTCGGCAAGCGCATTGCGAAGAATCCGTGCAGCGAGATGGCCGACGAACGACCCTCCGGATCCGGTGAGATCAAAGCACGCGCGTGGACTCCGGACGAGGCACGAGCGATCCGGATGGGGCTGCCCGACTGGTATCGGGTTTCCACGGATCTCGGCATCCGCGGGGGACTCCGGCAAGGCGAGGCCTTCGGGTGGAGCATGGACGACCTTGACCTGGAAGCGGGGGAGTTCACAGTGGCGCGGCAGCTCCGCTGGGATGGAAAGACGGCCTACTTCAAACTGCCCAAGGGGAACAAGGAGCGCCGGGTCCCTCTCTCTGAGGGCCTGCATAAGGCGCTGAAAGCCCACGCTCGGGACTTCCCTTCGCAGGAGGTGACGCTGCCGTGGTTCGGCCCGGGGAACGGTGGCCGGGCCACGGCAACCGTCAGGCTGCTGCTGACCACGTGGTTCTACAACCCCATCAACCCGAACAGCTTCAACCCGAAGGCCTGGAAGCCGGCCCTCGTCGAGGCCGGGCTGCTGTCACCTCAGGACACCGACGCCGACGGGAGTGGCTGGGAGCCGTCCCGGGAGTTGATGTTCCATCGCTGCAGGCACACGTACGCGAGTGTTCAGCTGCGTGCTGGCGAGGACCCGGTGTCGCTGTCACACTGGATGGGACACGCCTCGCCGGACATCACGTTCAAGACCTACGCGCACTTCATGCCCGAGCGGGGGCGGCGCGGGCGATTGGCAGTCGACTCCTGGCTCGACGCATAGAAGAAGTGGATCTCTACGTAGACTCTACGGCGGGTCCCTGAAGCCCAGTCAGGCGGCCCGGTCAACGAGCTTTCAGCTCGGACCGGGCCGCTCTGCTGTCGCCGGCCGACGGGCCGCCTCGGAGGATTAGTGCAGGTCAGGCGGTCGCGGTGTAGTCGTAGAAGCCGCGGCCGGACTTGCGGCCCAGCAGGCCCGCGTCGACCATCCGGGACAGCAGCGGGGGAGCGGCGTACAGCGGCTCCTTGTACTCGTCGTACATCGACTCGGCGATCGAGACGACGGTGTCCAGGCCGATCAGGTCGCACAGCCGCAGCGGGCCCATCGGGTGGGCGCAGCCGGCCTCCATGCCCTTGTCGATGTCGGAGGCGGTCGCCACGCCCGACTCGAACATCCGCACCGCCGACAGCAGGTACGGCACCAGCAGCGCGTTCACCACGAAGCCGGCCCGGTCGCGGGCGCGGATCGGGGCCTTCTGCAGCACCTCGGTGGCGAACGCCTCCACCCGGTCGGTGGTGGCGGCCGAGGTGGTCAGGGTCGGGATCACCTCGACCAGCTTCTGCACCGGTGCGGGGTTGAAGAAGTGCAGGCCGATCACCTGCTCCGGGCGGGAGGTGGCGGCGGCCAGCTTCACGATCGGGATCGAGGAGGTGTTCGAGGCGAGGATCGCGTCCCGCCGCTCGACCACCCGGTCGAGCGTCTCGAAGATCTTCACCTTGACGTCCGCGCGCTCGGCGACCGCCTCGACCACCAGGTCGCGGTCCGCGAAGTCCGCCAGGTCGACGGTGAACGCCAGCCGGGACAGCGCCTCGTCCCGCTGCTCCTGCGTCAGCTTGCCGCGCTTCACGGCGGTGTCCAGCGAGTTGGTCAGCCGGGCGCGCCCGAACTCCAACGCCTCCCCACTGGCCTCGGCGACCAGGACGTCCAGTCCCGCCCGGGCGAAGACCTCCGCGATGCCCGACCCCATGAGTCCGCAGCCGATCACTCCGACGCGCGCGATGTCACTCACTCAGTTGCCCTTCGACGGTGCTGGGGGTCTCCCAGCGACATGTGGCCCAGCGGCTGCTGTCCGGCGGTCCGGGATCACCGGTATGTGCGGACCGGTGCACCGCCCCGACGACGTTACTACTCCCTACCGGCCGGTAGGTCATCCCCTCCCCGGTGGACCCTCCGGTCGGCGGCTTCCCCCGAACGGGTGAGCCCGCCCGCGTCGCGGGTGCGCTCGCCCACCGCCCCGGCCCGCCGGACGACAGAATGCGGGCCCGGACCGCGGGTGGTCACGGACGGACGGAGGGAGCACGGGCATGCCGACGGGATCGCTCACGGGACAGGTCGCCCTGGTCACCGGCGCCGGTCGCGGCATCGGCCGGGAGATCGCCATCGGCCTCGCCGCCGAGGGCATGGCGGTCGGCCTCGTCGGCCGCACCCAGGAGACGCTCACCGACACCCTCAAGGAGTGCGTGCGGCACGGCTCGCGCGGCGTCGCCGTCGCCGCCGACGTCACCCGCCCGGGCTCGGTCCGCGAAGCCGTCCGCCTCGTCGAGCGCGACCTCGGCCCCGTCGACCTGCTGGTCAACAACGCCGGTGCGATCGACCGCGCCGAGGTCCCGCTCTGGGAGACCGACGTCACCCAGTGGTGGCAGGTCGTCGAGGTCAACCTGCGTGGCCCCTACAACCTTTTGCGCTGCGTCCTGCCCGGCATGGTCCGCCGCCGCCGCGGCCGCGTCGTCAACCTCAACTCCGGCTTCGCGCTGCGCCCCGACGGCCACTACACCGCGTACGCCACCTCCAAGGGCGCGCTGCTGAAGCTCTCCGACAACCTCGCCGACTCGCTCGCCGAGCACCAGGTGGTGATCCTCGACATCAGCCCCGGCGCGGTCGCCACCGACATGACCGCCGCCATGCCGATGTTCCACGACACCACGGAGTGGGGCTCCATCCCGTACATGGTCGCCGTCACCGTGGACGCCGCCCGCGGGCGGTTCGACGCCCTGCACGGGCGCTTC
Organism: Kitasatospora sp. NPDC057692; assembly: GCF_042799475.1. Lineage (NCBI taxonomy): Bacteria > Bacillati > Actinomycetota > Actinomycetes > Kitasatosporales > Streptomycetaceae > Kitasatospora > Kitasatospora sp. NPDC057692. Next base: position 65,633 of record NZ_JBHVIV010000027.1, read on the forward strand.
CTGCACGCCGGCCGGGACGACCTGGAGGAGCTCGTCCGCCGGGCCGAGGAGATCCGCACGGCGGACGCCCGCACGCTGCGGCTGCGCCCGTACGGGCCCGACGACCCGATGGGCTGAGCGTTCACGGCGCGCACGGTGCGCACGGCGCGCGGAGCGCCGCCAGCTGCGCTCCGGGGCGACCAGGACCGCCTCGTGCCCGCCCTCGTGCAGCCGGGCACCGGTCCTGCCGCCCACCGCACCCGCCCCGGTGATGACGGACCGCGTTCCCGCAGCGCCCCACCGGGCCGTCGGCGGGCCCGCGGGGGTGGTCACGCGCAGAGGCGGCTCGCGGTCACCGGGGTGAGGCCGGCCCTGCCGAGGCCGTCGAGGATGCCGGGCAGCGCGTCGACCGTGCAGCGGTGGCCCAGGTGCAGGGCGACCACCGAGCCGCCGCGCACCGAGCCGAGCACCCGGCGCTGGAGCTCGCCGGCGCTCGGGTCGGCGTAGTCGCGCGGGTCCACGTCGAAGGAGAGCACGCGCTCGTACCCGACCGCCTTCGCCTGCTCCCGCACCATCGGCGTCGCGTACTGGGCGGCCGAGGGGCGGAACCAGCGGCCGATCGAGCCGGTGAGCCGCTGCAGCCGCTCCGCGCACTGGGCGATCTCGGCGCGCGCCCGGTCCGGGGCCATGGTGGAGATGTTCTGGTGGTTCTGGGTGTGGTTGCCCAGCTCGTGGCCGCCGTCCAGGATCCGCCGGGCCATCTGCGGCTGCTGGTCGAGCCAGCTGCCGACGACCATCACGGTGAGTCCGACCCCGCGCCGCTCGGCGATCTCCAGCAGGGCGGTGGCGAGCGCCGGGTCGCCGCTGCCGTGGAAGGTCAGGGCGACGTTGCGGCCGGCGCGCGGCCCGTACGCGACCTCGACCGGGGTGCCGGGCGCCAGCGGCGGCAGCACCGGCGGGGCGGGCGGCGCGGTGGCGGCGGGCGGGGGCGTCACGGCGGCCGTGGCGGTCGCGGCGGGCCCGGAGGAGGCGGGCCCCTCGCCGCCGGCCCAGGCCGGGTCCACGGTGCCCGACGGGTCCACGGTGCCCGGGCGCACCGCGAACGCGCCCGGGTCGGCCCGGCGGCGGCCGGTGTCGCCGCAGGCGGTGAGCAGGCCGCCGGCCGCGGTGAGAGCGGCCAGTTTGACGGTGGTGCGCAGGACGGTGCGCCGGTCGGCAGTCATCGGCAGCCAGCATAGAGACGGCGCCATCCGGCGGCGACCACCGGCCGCGGCCGCTCCGGAGGGCTTGGAAGAGCGGCGTTGACGTGCACACACACCATGGTTCGGATGCTGCGGAAACCTGAACTACCGCTGTTTCGGAGGCGTTTCGTCGGCTACGATCACGGCGCACCGTGCGGTGGGGGCCGCCGTCGGCCGCCGGCCGGTCGCGGGGCACGGGGACGTAATTCGTCCGGCAGTCGACACTCCGGACACGACGAACACCAGGGGGCGGCAGATGAGCGAGGACCGGACGGTGGAGCGCGGCGTCACCGGCACCGACTGGGAGTGGGCGCGCGCCGAGGACTGGCAGCCGCCGACCGAACTCGACACCGGGGTCCCGCACACCGCGCGGATGTACGACTACTACCTCGGCGGCAAGGACAACTTCGAGGCCGACCGCAAGGCCGCCGAGGCCGCCATCGCCGCCTACCCGGCGCTGCCGCTGCTGGCCCGCACCAACCGCGAGTTCCTCGGCCGCGCCGTCGAGTTCGCGGCCGGCCGGGGCATCCGGCAGTTCCTCGACATCGGCACCGGCATCCCCGCCGTCGGCTCCACCAGCGAGGTCGCCCGCCGGGCCGCCCCGGACGCCCGGGTCGTCTACGTCGACAACGACCCGATCGTCGCCACCCACGCGCGCGCCCTGCTGGCCGGCCACCCGGCCGGGCACACCTCGGTCATCGAGGCGGACCTGCGCGAGCCCGAGGCGATCCTCGACCACCCCGCGCTGCGCGACGCCGTCGACCTCGCCGAACCGGTCGCCCTGATGCTGGTCGCCGTCCTGCACTTCATCCGCGACGAGGACGGCGCGGAGCGGATCGTGCGCACCCTGCGCGAGGCCCTCGCGCCCGGCAGCGCGCTGATCCTCTCGCACGGCAGCCCGGACTTCGCCTCCCGGGAGAGCGCCGCCGAGGGCACCCGGGTCTACCGCAGCGCCAGCGCGCCGCTGGTGCTGCGCCCCCGCGCGGCCGTCGAACCCTTCTTCGGCGACTTCGAGTTCGCCGGCCCCGGCCTGGTCCAGCTCCCGCTCTGGCGCCCCGAGGCCGGCCACATCCGCACCGCCGACCTCCCCGCGGGCTGGCAGGACGTCTCGGCCTACGCCGGCGTCGCGTTCAAGCGCGGATGACCGCCGACGCCCCGCCGCTGCCCCCGGCGGCGGCCGCGCTGCTCGCGGCCGTCGACGCCCCGCCGCGGCTCACCGCCCACCTCGGGCTGGTCCACGAGGTGGCCGTGACCATCCTCGACTGGTGGGACGGCCACGGGGTGCCGGTGGACCGGGAGGCGGTGCTGTTCGGCGCGGCCACCCACGACATCGGCAAGACCGTCCACCGCGAGGAACTCTCCGTCCGCGGCTCGCTGCACGAGCGGGCCGGGTACGAGCTGCTGCTGGCCCGCGGCGTGCCGGAGCGCCTGGCCCGGTTCGCCGGCACCCACGGCAGCTGGGGCGCCACCGGTGCCACCGTGGAGGACCTGCTGGTCAGCCTGGCCGACAAGGCGTGGAAGGACAGCCGGGTCCGCGACCTGGAGGACCTGGTGGCGGCCCGGCTGGCGAAGGCGTCCGGGCGCGAGCCCTGGGAGGTGTTCCTCGCCCTCGACGACCTGCTCGCCGGGATCGGCGCCGACGCCCCGCGGCGGCTCGCCGTCCAGGCCTCCCACCCGGTGGTCTGACCTGCCCCGACCGGGGAGGGGCGGGCCCCGGCGCGCGGAAAAAATCGGGCGACGCGCACCGCCGGGCGGTGTTAGCTTGCCGGGCATGCGAGCGCTGACCGATCCCGAGATCCGTGCGTCCTTCGTCAACTGCTCCAAGGGCGAGGCGCGGCGGCTCAACCTGCCCCGGGGGTTGGCCGAACTCCCCTGGGACGACCTCGACTTCCTCGGCTGGCGGGACCAGGGCGCGCCCGACCGCGGCTACCTGGTCGCCGAGCACCGCGGTGAGCTGGTCGGCGTCACCCTGCGGGTGCCCTCGTTCCGGCGGAGCCTGACCAAGACCAATGTCTGCTCGCTGTGCGTCACCGCCCACGCGGGCTCCGGCGTGGCGCTGCTCACCGCCCGCCGGGCCGGTGCGGCGGGGCGGGAGGGCAACACCGTGGGCACCTACATCTGTGCCGACCTCGCCTGCTCGCTCTATGTGCGCGGGCGCAAGAACTCCGCGTCGGTCACCCGCCCCAACGAGTCGCTCCCGCTGGAGGAGCAGATCGCCCGCACGGTGGCCAACCTGGACGCCTTCCTGGACCAGGTCCGCACCGACACCCTGGCGGTCTGAGCCTGAGCCGGGGCAGCCTGCCGCGGCTGTCGGACGGCCCCGGCGGCGGGAGGCGCCGCCGGGGCCGTCCGCCGTGCGATCAGACCCAGATGGTCAGGCGGGCCGTGTACGGCGGGAAGTCGAGGACGTCGCAGAAGTAGTTGTACGCCTGGCCCCGGGCCACGAGGGCCTTGCCCGCGGCGTGGCAGGCCTCACCGCTCGGGTAGATGCCGACGTAGACGACGGCGGTCGTCTTGGAGGTGGTCGCCTGGGCGGCCGGGGCGGCCATCAGCCCGCCCGCCGCGAGGATGCCAGCCAGGGCCATGGTGGAAACAGCCTTGCGCAGTGCCATGCCGGTGCCTTCCTTCTTCGGACACGAGCGCCGGACTGCCCGCCCGGCGCTTCGGAGTGAGCCTCCTCCGCTTCCCGGATCCGGGGCAATGGTCGAGACCAATTCGGCAGGAACCTGCCGTGGCCTTGCGTGACGTCCCGCCGGACGGTTCACCGGCCGCGCAGCCCGTCCATCTCCCGGCGGTCGCGCTTGGTCGGCCGCCCGGCGCCCCGGTCCCGCACACCGGGCGCGGCGACGAACTCGCGCGCCGGGCGCGGCGGGCTGTTGTCCACCAGGCACTCCGCCGCGACCCCCGCGCCGACCCGCTTGCGGATCAGCTTCGTCACCACGACGACCCGCTCCCAGCCCTCCACCCGAACCCGGACCTCGTCGCCCGGCTTCAGCGCCTGCGCCGGCTTCGCCCGCTCGCCGTTGACCCGCACGTGCCCGGCCTTGCAGGCGGCCGCCGCGGCCGACCGCGTCTTGGCCAGCCGCACCGACCAGATCCAGCTGTCCACCCGGACGCTTCCCTCGTCTTCGACCATCCTCCGAGCCTAAGCCCCGGCCGGCGCCGCCCGGCCCCGCTCACCGACGCTCAGCGCCGGCCGGGCGCCTCCTGGACGGCCCAGCCGTTGCCGTCCGGATCGCTGAAGAAGACGAACGAGTTCCACAGCTCGCCCCGCCCGTCCACCCGGTCCCCGTCCTCGAAGTGCTGCACCGGGCTCACCTCCACGCCCCGCGCCACCAGCTCCGCGTGCGCCCGGTCGATGTCCGGCACCACCAGCTGCAGGCCCTTCAACGAGCCGGCCGGCGCGTCCGTCAGCCCCGTGCCCACCACGATCGAGCAGCGGGAGCCGGGCGGTGTCAGCTGCACCACCCGCACGCCGTCCCGGATCCGGCTGTCGTGGTCGACGGTGAAACCGGCCTGCTCCTCGTAGAAGACCTTCGCCCGGTCGACGTCCGTCACCGGGACCACCACCACTTCGAGCTTCCAGTCCATGGCTGTGCCCCTTCCGTCGGGCCCTCCCAGTATCGGCCGCCACCCCGGCCCGCGCTCGGCCGCCGAACAGGGCCGCCGACCGGGGCCGCCGACGGGGGCGCGGCCGCCAGTCGGCGCCCGGGTGCCGGTCGGCTAGCCTGGGCGGCGATGAACGACCTCGCCACCACCGCCGCCGCGACCCCCTTCCCGACCCCGTGGGGCGCCCTCGTCCTCACCCGCCACCCCGAGGACCCGCGCGAGCGGCTGCGCGCCTGGGACGCCGCCGACGAGTACCTGCTGAGGCACCTGTCCGGCGAGGCCGACTCCGCCGACGGCCGGGCCACCGCCCTGGCCGGCCGCGCCGTCACCGTCCTCGGCGACCGCTGGGGCGCGCTGACCACCGCCCTCGCCACCGCGCCCGCCGAGCACGCGCCCGCCCGGATCGCCCAGATCAGCGACTCGCACCTGGCCCAGCGCGCCACGGAGGCCAACCTCGCCCGGGCCGGCGCCGACCCCGCCGCCGCTCGCCTGATCACCACCCGCGACACCCCGCCCGAGCGGACCGACGTCCTGCTGGTGCGCGTCCCCAAGAGCCTCGCCCTGCTGGAGGACCAGCTGCACCGGCTCGCCCCGGCGCTCCACCCGGACACCGTCGTCCTCGGCACCGGCATGACCACCGAGATCCACACCTCCACCCTCCAGCTCTTCGAGCGGATCCTCGGCCCCACCCGCACCTCGCTCGCCGTCCGCAAGGCCCGGCTGATCCTCTGCACCCCCGACCGGGCGCTCGACCCCGGCCCCAACCCCTGGCCGCACCGCTACGCCCTGCCCGGCGACATCGGCCCCGCCTCGGGCCGCACCGTGGTCAACCACGCGGGCACCTTCTGCGCCGACCGCCTCGACATCGGCACCCGCTTCCTGCTCGCCCACCTGCCCACCGCCGCCCCCGGCACCCGGATCGTCGACCTCGGCTGCGGCAACGGCGTGGTCGGCACCGCCGCCGCCCTGGCCGCCCCCGGCGCCGAGCTGGTCTTCGTCGACGAGTCCCACCAGGCGGTCGCCTCCGCCGAGGAGACCTTCCGCGCCAACCTCGGCCCGGACGCCCCCGCCGAGTTCCGCACCGCCGACGCGCTCGCCGACGCGGGCGTGCCGGCCGGTTCGGTGGACCTCGTCCTCAACAACCCGCCGTTCCACTCCCACCAGGCCACCACCGACGCCACCGCCTGGCGGATGTTCACCGGCGCCCGCCGCGCGCTGCGCCCCGGCGGCGAACTGTGGGTGGTCGGCAACCGCCACCTCGGCTACCACGTCAAGCTCCGCCGGCTGTTCGGCAACTGCCGGACGGTCGCGGGCAATCCGAAGTTCGTGGTGCTCAAGGCCGTCAAGCGCTGAGCGCCCCGGCGGGTCGGCTCCCGGCGGGCGGCCCTTCGCATACTCCTTGCATGAATGTTCCGTGCTGCGTATATTCATGCCAAGACGAAGGAGGAACGCCATGGCATTGCGAGTCGCCGTCGCCGGCGCGAGCGGATACGCGGGCGGTGAGGTGCTGCGCCTGCTGCTCGGCCACCCGGAGGTGGAGATCGGGGCGCTGACCGGCGGCTCGAACGCGGGCACCCGACTGGGGCTGCTGCAGCCGCACCTGCTGCCGCTGGCCGAGCGGGTCCTGGAGCCGACCACGCCGGAGGTGCTGGCCGACCACGACGTGGTGTTCCTCGCGCTGCCGCACGGCCAGTCCGCCGCCGTCGCCGAGGCGCTCGGCGAGAACGTGCTGGTCGTCGACTGCGGCGCCGACTTCCGGCTCAAGGCCGCCGCCGACTGGGAGCAGTTCTACGGCTCCCCGCACGCCGGCACCTGGCCCTACGGCCTGCCCGAGCTGCCCGGCCACCGCGCCGCGCTCAAGGGCGGCAACCGGATCGCCGTCCCCGGCTGCTACCCGACGGCCGTCTCGCTCGCGCTGTTCCCCGCCTACGCGGCGGGCCTGGCCGAGCCCGAGGCGGTGGTGGTGGCCGCCTCCGGCACCTCCGGCGCCGGCAAGGCCGCCAGGACCCACCTGCTCGGCAGCGAGGTGATGGGCAGCGTCAGCGCCTACGGCGTCGGCGGCGTCCACCGGCACACCCCGGAGATGTCCCAGAACCTCACCCCGCTCGCGGGCGAGCCGGTCACCGTCTCCTTCACCCCCACCCTGGTCCCGATGCCGCGCGGCATCCTCGCCACCTGCTCCGCCAAGGCGAAGCCCGGGGTGGGCGCCGAGGAGCTGCGGGCCGCCTACGCCGAGGCGTTCGCCGACGAGCCGTTCGTGCACCTGCTGCCCGAGGGCCAGTGGCCGCAGACCAGCAGCGTCTACGGCTCCAACGCCGCCCTGGTGCAGGTCGCCCTGGACGCGGCCGCCGGGCGGATCGTGGCGATCAGCGCGATCGACAACCTGGTCAAGGGCACCGCCGGCGGCGCGGTGCAGAGCATGAACATCGCCCTCGGCCTGCCCGAGGAGCTGGGCCTTCCCGTGAACGGAGTCGCACCGTGACCGACCACCAGAACGTCGGCGTCACCGCCGCCCGGGGCTTCCGGGCCGCCGGCGTCACCGCCGGCATCAAGGCCTCCGGGACCCCGGACCTCGCGCTCGTGGTCAACGACGGGCCCTCGCTGGCCGCCGCCGGCGTCTTCACCGCCAACCGGGTCAAGGCCGCGCCCGTGCTCTGGTCCGAGCAGGTCCTCAAGGGCGGCGCGGTCTCCGCCGTCGTCCTCAACTCCGGCGGGGCCAACGCCTGCACCGGCCCGCTCGGCTTCCAGGACACCCACGCCACCGCCGAGAAGGTCGCCGAGGAGCTGAAGCTCAACGCCGGCGAGGTCGCCGTCGCCTCCACCGGCCTGATCGGCGTGCGGCTGCCGATGGACATCCTGCTGCCCGGCGTCACCACCGCCGCCGCCGCGCTCAGCGCCACCGGCGGCGAGCAGGCCGCGATCGCCATCAAGACCACCGACACCGTGCACAAGACCGCGCAGGTCACCAGCCCGGCCGGCTGGACGGTCGGCGGCATGGCCAAGGGCGCCGGCATGCTCGCCCCGAGCCTGGCCACCATGCTGGTCGTGCTCACCACCGACGCCGACGCGGACGCCGCCGCCCTGGACGCCGCGCTGCGCGGCGCCACCCGCACCACCTTCGACCGGATCGACTCCGACGGCTGCATGTCCACCAACGACACCGTGCTGCTGCTCGCCTCCGGCGCCTCCGGCACCGTCCCGGACCGGGCCGAGTTCGACGAGGCCGTGCGCACCGTCTGCGCCGACCTGGCCCGCCAGCTGATCGGCGACGCCGAGGGCGCGAGCAAGGACATCCGGATCGACGTCACCGCCGCCGCCACCGAGGAGGAGGCCGTCGAGGTCGCCCGGGTGATCGGCCGCAACAACCTGCTCAAGTGCGCCATCCACGGCGAGGACCCCAACTGGGGCCGGGTGCTGGCCGCGATCGGCACCACCGGCGCCGCCTTCGACCCCGACCGCCTGGACGTCGCCATCAACGGCGTCTGGGTCTGCCGGGACGGCAGCGTGGGGGAGGACCGCGACCTGGTCGACATGACCGGCCGCGAGGTCGTCATCACCGCGCGGCTCAACGCCGGAGAGGCCGCCGCCAGCCTGTGGACCAACGACCTCACCGCCGACTACGTGCACGAGAACAGCGCCTACTCCACCTGACAGCCGCCATCGAGCCGGGAAGCAGAACAGTGCAGATCGCACCCAAGGGCGAACAGGCCCGGAACAACACCGCGTTGCCCAAGGCCATGACGCTCATCGAGGCCCTGCCGTGGCTGGAGCGCTTCCACGGCAAGACCGTCGTGATCAAGTTCGGCGGCAACGCCATGGTCGACGAGGAGCTCAAGGCCGCCTTTGCCAAGGACGTCGTCTTCCTGCGCTTCGCCGGCCTGCACCCCGTCGTGGTGCACGGCGGCGGCCCGCAGATCAGCGCCCAGCTCGACCGGCTCGGCCTGGAGTCCTCGTTCACCAACGGCCTGCGGGTCACCACCCCCGAGACCATGGACGTGGTCCGGATGGTGCTCGCCGGCCAGGTGCAGCGCGAACTCGTCGGCCTGCTCAACGAGCACGGTCCGTTCGCGGTGGGCCTGACCGGCGAGGACGCCCACACCATGACCGCCGTCAAGCGGTACGCGGTGGTCGACGGCGAGCAGGTCGACATCGGCCTGGTCGGCGACATCGTCAACATCGAGGCCGGCGCGGTGAAGGGGCTCATCGCCGACGGCCGCATCCCGGTGGTCTCCTCGATCGCCCGCGGCACCGACGGCCACGTCTACAACATCAACGCCGACACCGCCGCCGCCGCCCTCGCGGTGGCGCTCGGCGCCGAGATGCTCGTCGTCCTCACCGACGTCGAGGGCCTCTACAAGAACTGGCCGGACTCCGACGACGTGATCAGCCAGCTCAACGCCTCCGAGCTGGACGAGCTGCTGCCCACCCTGGCCAGCGGGATGCTGCCCAAGATGGAGGGCTGCCTGCGCGCCGTGCGCTCCGGCGTCGGCACCGCCCGCGTGCTGGACGGCCGGGTGCCGCACAGCCTGCTGCTGGAGATCTTCACCGACGAGGGCATCGGCACGATGGTCGTGCCCGACGACGAACCGACCGTGACCGGGGGACTCGCATGACTTCCAACGCCCAGCTCACCGAGCGGTGGCAGCACTCCTTCACCGACAACTACGGCACCCCGCGGATCCCGCTGGTCCGCGGCGAGGGCAGCACGCTCTGGGACGCCGACGGCAAGGCGTACACCGACCTGCTCGGCGGCATCGCCGTCAACGCCCTCGGCACCGCGCACCCGGCGGTCGTCGAGGCCGTCAGCCGGCAGATCGCCACCCTCGGCCACGTCTCCAACCTGTTCATCGCCGAGCCCACCGTCGCCCTCGCCGAGCGGCTGCTGCGGCTGGACGGCCGCGCGGGGCGGGTGTTCTTCTGCAACTCCGGCGCCGAGGCCAACGAGGCCGCCTTCAAGATCAGCCGCCGCACCGGCCGCACCCACCTGGTCGCCCTGGAGGGCGGCTTCCACGGCCGCACCATGGGCGCCCTCGCGCTCACCGGCCAGCCCGCCAAGCAGGAGCCGTTCCGCCCGCTGCCCGGCGACGTCACGCACGTCCCGTTCGGCGACGTCGAGGCGCTGCGCGCGGCCGTCACGACCGGGACCGCCGCCGTCTTCCTGGAGCCGATCCAGGGCGAGAACGGCGCGATCCCGCTGCCCGACGGCTACCTGGCCGCCGCCCGCGAGATCACCCGCGCCACCGGCACCCTGCTGGTCCTGGACGAGATCCAGACCGGCGTCGGCCGCACCGGCCACTGGTTCGCCCACCAGGCGTTCGAGGGCATCGAGCCGGACGTCGTCACCCTCGCCAAGGCGCTCGGCGGCGGCCTGCCGATGGGTGCGGTGCTGGCCTTCGGCCCGGCCGCCGAGCTGCTCACCCCGGGCCAGCACGGCACCACCTTCGGCGGCAACCCGGTGGCCGCGGCGGCCGGTCTCGCGGTGCTCGACACCATCGAGTCGCAGGGCCTGCTGGAGCACGCCCGCAAGATCGGCGAGCGGCTGCGGCACGGTGTGGAGGCGCTGGAGGACCCGCTGGTCTCGCACGTGCGCGGGGCCGGGATGCTGCTGGGCATCGTGCTCACCGCGCCGGTGTCGGCGAAGGTCCAGGCGGGCCTGCAGGAGGCCGGCTTCCTGGTGAACGCCGCCGTGCCGGACGCGGTGCGGCTCGCGCCGCCGCTGGTGCTCACCGAGCAGGAGGCCGACGCGTTCCTGGCGGCGCTGCCGGCCGTGCTGCGGGCCGTCCGCGAGGACGCCCCGGACGATGCGAACCGCGCGTAGTCCGGGAGAATCATCACATGACCGTACCCAACTCCGGGCAGCCCGCCGCCGGCCCGACGCCGCAGGTCCCGCAGACCCGCACCGCGCGCCACCGGCGGATCGTGGACCTGCTCACCCGCCAGCCCGTGCGCTCGCAGAGCCAGCTCGCCAAGCTGCTCGCCGACGACGGACTCGTGGTCACCCAGGCCACCCTCTCCCGGGACCTGGACGAGCTGGGCGCGGTGAAGATCCGCAACCGGGACGGCGCGCTCATCTACGCCGTCCCGGCCGAGGGCGGCGACCGCACCCCGCGCGCGCCGATGGGGGAGTCCGCCACCGAGGGCCGGATGGCCCGGCTGGCCGGCGAGCTCATGGTCTCCGCCACCGCCTCCGGCAACCTGGTCGTGCTGCGCACGCCGCCGGGCGCGGCGCAGTTCCTGGCCTCGGCGATCGACCAGGCGGAGGTGTTCGAGATCATCGGCACCATCGCCGGGGACGACACCGTCCTGCTGATCAGCCGCGACCCCTCCGGCGGCCAGGCCCTCGCCGACCACCTCATGCAGCTCGCCCAGGCCAAGGCGCAGTAGCCCCCGCTCCACCCCTGTGGGCCCGGTTCCGACCGGGCCCACAGGCGTATCCGGAACCCGCCCGGCCGGCGCGTTTTGAGTTTCATACGGAGTAGTGCATACTTATGCCTATCGCCGTAAGCCTGTTCGCACAGTTGTGAAGGAGAAAGCCGTGACCGAGCGCGTCGTACTCGCCTACTCGGGCGGTCTGGACACGTCCGTCTGCATCGGCTGGATCGCCGAGGAGACGGGCGCCGAGGTCATCGCCGTCGCCGTCGACGTCGGCCAGGGCGGCGAGGACCTGGACGTCATCCGCCAGCGGGCGCTGGACTGCGGTGCCGTCGAGGCCGAGGTCGCCGACGCCCGCGACGAGTTCGCCGACGAGTACTGCCTGCCGGCCCTCAAGGCCAACGCCCTCTACCAGGGCGAGTACCCGCTGGTGTCCGCCCTCTCGCGGCCCGTCATCGTCAAGCACCTGGTCGCCGCCGCGCAGAAGCACGGCGCCACCACCGTCGCCCACGGCTGCACCGGCAAGGGCAACGACCAGGTCCGCTTCGAGGTCGGCATCAACTCCCTCGCCCCGGGCCTCAAGTGCATCGCCCCGGTCCGCGACTACGCGATGACCCGCGACAAGGCCATCGCCTTCGCGGAGGCCAAGGGCCTGCCGATCGCCACCACCAAGAAGTCCCCGTACTCGATCGACCAGAACGTCTTCGGGCGGGCCGTCGAGACCGGCTTCCTGGAGGACATCTGGAACGCCCCGATCGAGGACGTCTACGAGTACACCCAGAACCCCGCCACCCCGCGCGAGGCCGACGAGGTGGTCATCACCTTCGACGCCGGCGTCCCGGTCGCCATCGACGGCCGCAAGGTCACCGTCCTGCAGGCCATCGAGGAGCTCAACCGGCGGGCCGGCGCCCACGGCATCGGCCGCCTCGACATGGTCGAGGACCGGCTGGTCGGCATCAAGTCCCGGGAGATCTACGAGGCCCCCGGCGCGATCGCGCTGATCACCGCCCACCAGGCGCTGGAGAACGTCACCGTCGAGCGCGAGCTCGCCCGCTACAAGCGGCAGGTCGAGCAGCGCTGGGCCGAGCTGGTCTACGACGGCCTGTGGTTCTCCCCGCTCAAGCGCGCCCTGGACGGCTTCGTCAACGAGGCCAACCAGCACGTCTCCGGCGACATCCGGATGGTCCTCCAGGGCGGCCGGGCCGTCGTCAACGGCCGCAAGTCCGACCAGTCGCTGTACGACTTCAACCTCGCCACCTACGACACCGGCGACACCTTCGACCAGTCGATGTCCAAGGGCTTCATCGAGATCTTCGGCCTCTCCTCGAAGATCGCCGCCCGGCGCGACCTGGGCTGATCGGCCCCCGGCCCCGGCCGCACCCCCCCGCGGGGCCGGCCGGGGCCACCCCCTCCCTCTTCCCGCACGTCAGCAAGGAGCCAGCGATGTCCGCCGACCAGACCGCCTCCGGTGGCGACGTCCGCCTCTGGGGCGCCCGCTTCGCCGACGGCCCGTCCGAGGCCCTCGCCAGGCTCTCGGCCTCGGTGCACTTCGACTGGCGCCTCGCCCCCTACGACATCGCCGGATCCAAGGCCCACGCCCGCGTCCTGCACAAGGCCGGCCTGCTCACCGACGACGAGCTCGCCGCCATGCACGACGGACTCGACCGGCTGCTCGCCGACGTCGAGGCCGGCACCTTCACCGGCACCATCGCCGACGAGGACGTCCACACCGCCCTGGAGCGCGGCCTGCTGGAGCGCCTCGGCCCGGACCTCGGCGGCAAGCTGCGGGCCGGCCGCTCCCGCAACGACCAGATCGCCACCCTCTTCCGGATGTACCTGCGGGACCACGCGAAGACCATCGGCACCCTGCTGCTCGACCTCCAGCACGCCCTGGTCGGCCTCGCCGAGGCCCACCCGGACACCGCCATGCCGGGCCGCACCCACCTCCAGCACGCCCAGCCCGTGCTCTTCGCCCACCACGTCCTCGCGCACGTGCAGGCCCTCGGCCGGGACGCCGAGCGGCTGCGCCAGTGGGACGCCCGCACCGCCGTCTCCCCCTACGGCTCCGGGGCCCTGGCCGGCTCCTCGCTCGGCCTCGACCCGCAGGCCGTCGCCGCCGACCTCGGCTTCGAGGGCGGCTCAGTCGGCAACTCCATCGACGGCACCGCCTCGCGCGACTTCGTCGCCGAATTCGCCTTCGTCACCGCGATGATCGGGATCAACCTCTCCCGCATCGCGGAGGAGGTGATCATCTGGAACACCAAGGAGTTCGGCTTCATCACGCTGCACGACGCGTTCTCCACCGGCTCGTCGATCATGCCGCAGAAGAAGAACCCCGACATCGCCGAACTCGCCCGCGGCAAGTCCGGCCGGCTCATCGGCAACCTCACCGGCCTGCTCGCCACCCTCAAGGCCCTCCCGCTCGCCTACAACCGCGACCTGCAGGAGGACAAGGAGCCGGTCTTCGACTCCTGCGACACCCTTGAGGTCCTGCTGCCCGCCTTCACCGGCATGATGGCCACCCTCACCGTCCACCGCGAGCGCCTCGAGGAGCTCGCCCCGGCCGGCTTCTCCCTCGCCACCGACATCGCCGAGTGGCTCGTCAAGCAGGGCGTGCCGTTCCGCGTCGCCCACGAGGTCGCCGGTGCCTGCGTCAAGGAGTGCGAGGCCCACGGCATCGAACTCGCCGACCTGACGGACGCCCAGTTCGCCGCCATCTCCGAGCACCTCACCCCCGAGGTCCGGACCGTGCTCAGCGTCCACGGCGCCATCGCCTCCCGCAACGGCCGCGGCGGCACCGCCCCCGACGCCGTCGCCGTCCAGCTCGCCGAGGTCAAGGCCGACCTCGCCGTCCAGCAGGAGTGGGCGACCGGCTGACCGGAGCCCACCACCCGGGGGAGGGGCGCGGCGGGAACACCGTCGCGCCCCTCCCGCGCGCACGCCACCGCACGGCCGTAACCGGCACCGCCCCCGCCCGGTCAACCACGGTATGCGCACCGACCTCCCGCCCCTGCCGTCCCACCCGTCCGCCGAGGACGAGGTCCTCGCCGGCCTGCGCCGCCGCCACCTGCGCGAGGCCGTCGCCGCCCTGCCCGGACGCTGCCCGCAACTGGTCGCCGCCCTCGCCGAGGACCCGCCGCCGACCTACCGCGAGCTCTCCCACCGCCTCGGCATGCCGCGCGGCTCGATCGGCCCCACCCGAGCCCGCTGCCTGGCCTGCCTGCGCGCCCTGCTGCGCACCGAGCGCTACGCCTGAGCCGCTCCGCCGTGCCGCTGCCCGCCCGCGCCCCGCCGCCGAGCCGCCCCTCACCCGGTCGGACGTGACGCTCGCCACGTCGGCCCCCGGCGCCGCCCGGCCGCCGGGCGTGACCCTCGCCACGTCCGGCGGCCGCGAGGTTGAGAGCAGCTGACGCGCGGGTAAGGCGCTGGCGAACGCCGCTCTTGACGGTGACGCGCACGCCCCGATACTGACCGTGAGCGCGCCGCCGCCGACACGGCCCCACCGGGCCGTGCGGGCCGGTACGTTCGTGCGCCACCCCGGTCTGGGCGGATCCCCGGCCGGGACCAGACACCTCCGGCAGGGAATCCGGTGCGACACCCTCACGTTCGCGCGCCGGCACAAGGATGGGGAGGCCCCCGCACATGGGCATGAGCGTCATCATTTCTACCGCCGACACGAACGACACGGAGCAGATCCTCAAGCTCCAGTACCTCGGCTACCAGAGCGAGGCCGAGCTCTACGGGGACTGGGCCATCGAGCCGCTGACCCAGACCCTGCAGAGCCTGCTCACCGAGCTCACCGAGCAGCACGTCCTGGTCGCCCGCCTCGGCGAGGAGATCGTCGGCACCGTCCGCGGCCAGGTCGGCCCCGACGGCGTCGGCCGGATAGGGCGGCTGGTCGTCCACCCCCGGATGCAGCGCCACGGCCTCGGCGGCCGCCTGCTGGAAGCCCTCGAACGGCGCCTCGCCGAGGACGGCGCAGTGACCTCCTACCGGCTCTTCACCGGCCACCGCAGCCTCGGCAACCTGCGCCTCTACGCCCGCCAGGGCTACCGGGAGACCACCGTCGAGCAGGTCAGCGGCCGGCTCACCCTGGTGCACCTGGAGAAGCCCGCCGCCGCCCCGCTCGCCGCCACCGCCTGAACGCCCGACCGAACGCCCGACCGTCCCGGTCCTCGTCGGCGCCGCCACCATCCGGACCACGGTGGCGGCGCCGAGCCGTATCACCGCAGGTGAGAGAGACCGCTGTCCGTATTCCGGACAGCCCTGCGAAATAATTGGGGTTCGCCCGGCGCATCTGTTTTACTGGCTCACATGACTGCGACGACGAAATGGACCCCCACCGGCACCCTGCCGGCAGGTGAGCGTGCCATGTGCCGTCGAATGTGTCACCGCTGAGGGCCACCGCCCCCGGCACCCGCTGAGAGTGCCCTCCCCTCGCGCCCCGAAGCGAGGAACCCGCCGCCGCTCCCGTCCGTGTGAGCGCGCCCACTCTGCCGTCCCCCTCCTCCGGCCCGTCCGCCCGCCCGCGGATCCGGTGACCCGTCAGGGCCGTGCCCGCGCACGGCCCGGCCGCCCCGCGGCGACGACCGGGGTACGACAGCGACGGAATCCCCAGGCGTGACCCCGTCCGTGTCGCCGACCGCACCGCGGTCCGGCGGCCGCACGCCGCCCGCCCCCGACGTACGGAAGCAGTTGTGATCACCACCACGGACCTCACCAAGGTCTACCGATCCCGCGGCCGCGAGGTGACCGCCCTCACGGGCGTCGACCTCCACGTCCGCC
Source organism: Kitasatospora sp. NPDC057692 (assembly GCF_042799475.1). Classification (NCBI taxonomy): domain Bacteria; kingdom Bacillati; phylum Actinomycetota; class Actinomycetes; order Kitasatosporales; family Streptomycetaceae; genus Kitasatospora; species Kitasatospora sp. NPDC057692. Next base: position 81,619 of record NZ_JBHVIV010000027.1, read on the forward strand.
CCGGCGAGGTCTACGGAGTCGTCGGCACCAGCGGCGCCGGCAAGTCCACCCTCATCCGCTGCGTGAACATGCTGGAGCGGCCGACCTCCGGCACCGTCACCGTGGACGGCCTCGAACTCACCGCCCTCGCCGGCGGCGAGAACCGGGCCGGCAAGGAGCTGCGCGAGGCCCGCCGCCGGATCGGCATGGTCTTCCAGCACTTCAACCTGCTCTCCTCGCGGACCGTCCAGCAGAACGTCGAACTCCCGCTGGAGATCATCGGCCTCGACCGCACCGAGCGCCGCCGCAAGGCCGCCGAACTGCTCGACCTCGTCGGCCTCGCCGACAAGGCCCGCAGCTACCCCGGCCAGCTCTCCGGCGGCCAGAAGCAGCGCGTCGGCATCGCCCGCGCCCTCGCCGGCGACCCCAAGGTGCTGCTCTCCGACGAGGCCACCTCGGCGCTCGACCCCGAGACCACCCGCTCCATCCTCAAGCTGCTGCGCGAGCTCAACCAGCAGCTCGGCCTCACCGTCCTGCTCATCACCCACGAGATGGACGTCATCAAGTCGGTCTGCGACTCCGCCGCCCTGATGCGCGGCGGCCGGGTCGTCGAGTCCGGCGCACTCACCGACCTGCTCGCCCGGCCCGACTCCGAGCTCGCCCGCGAGCTCTTCCCGCTCGGCGAGTTCGGCACCGGCCGGCCCGGCGCCACCGTGCTGGAGATCACCTTCCAGGGCGACGCCCCCGCCCACCCCTTCGTCTCCCAGCTCGCCCGCACCTACCAGATCGACATCAACATCCTCGGTGCCGCCGTCGAGACCATCGCCGGACGCATGGTCGGCCGGATGCGGGTCGAGCTGCCCGGCAGCCACCAGGACAACGTGGTGCCCATCGGCTACCTGCGCGAGCAGGGCCTCCAGGTCGACGTCCTCGACACGGCCCGCACCGCGACGACGAACGGAGCGGCCGCATGACCTGGGACCAGATGCAGGAACTGATGGGCCCCGCCACCTGGGAGACCCTCCAGATGGTCGGCGCCGCCGCCGTCGGCACCGTCCTGGTCGGACTGCCGCTCGGCGTGCTGCTGGTGCTCACCGACAAGGGCGGCCTGCTGCAGAACCGGCCCGTCAACAAGGTGCTCGGCGCCGTCGTCAACATCGCCCGCTCGGTGCCGTTCATCATCCTGATGATCGCGCTGATCTCCTTCACCCGCTGGCTGGTCGGCACCTCCATCGGCTGGCAGGCCGCGACCGTGCCGCTCACCATCGGCGCGATCCCCTTCTTCGCCCGCCTCGTCGAGACCTCCGTGCGCGAGGTCGACCGCGGCCTGGTCGAGGCCGTCCAGGCCATGGGCGGCTCCACCTGGACCATCGTCCGCAAGACGCTGATCCCCGAGGCCCTGCCCGGCCTCGTCGCCTCCGTCACCACCACGATCATCACGCTGATCAGCTACTCCGCCATGGCCGGCGCGGTCGGCGGCGGCGGCCTCGGCACCCTCGCCATCAACTACGGCTACTTCCGCTTCGAGACCGCCTTCATGTGGATCATCGTCGCGGAACTGGTGATCATCGTCACCCTGGTGCAGCTGCTCGGCGACTGGGCCGTCCGCTCCCTCGCCCACCGCGGCCGCGGCGGCGGCCGGACCCGCCTGCTGCGCCCGCGCGGCAGCGTCCCCGCCGCCCGCACCGCCGCCGACGAGAACGAACTCGTCGCCCCCTAGACCTCCCGGCGTCCGAACCCGGACCCGGCTCCCCGGTACCACGCAGAAAGGCACTTTTCGTGCGCAACGCCCTGAAGTTCACCAGCGTCCTCGCCACCGCCGGCATCGCCCTCTCCCTCGCGGCCTGCGGCAGCAACGGCGACTCGAAGTCCGCCTCGGACCCGAACGCGCCGCTCACCGTCGTCGCCAGCCCCACCCCGCACGGCCAGATCCTCAAGTACGTCAAGGACAACCTCGCGGACAAGGCCGGCCTCAAGCTCACCATCAAGGAGGTCACCGACTACGTGACCCCCAACACCGCGGTGCAGGACGGCTCGGCCGACGCCAACTACTTCCAGCACGTGCCGTACCTGGAGGACTTCAACAAGAAGCACAACACCCAGATCGTCTCCGTCGGGACGGTCCACCTGGAGCCCCTCGGCCTCTACTCCAAGAAGGCCAAGGCCATCGGCGACATCAAGGACGGCGCCACCATCGGCCTGCCCAACGACGCCACCAACGAGGGCCGCGCGCTCAAGCTGCTCGCCGACAACAACCTCATCACCCTCAAGGACGGCGTCGGCACCGCCGCCACCCCGGGCGACGTCACCGGCAACCCGAAGAACCTCAAGTGGAAGGAGCTGGAGGCCGCCCAGCTGCCCCGCTCCGTCGAGGACCTCGACGCCGCCGTCATCAACGGCAACTACGCCATCGACGCCGGCCTCAAGCCCACCAGCGACTCCCTGATCCTGGAGAAGGCCGACGGCAACCCGTACGCCAACATCCTCGCCGTCAAGCAGGGCAAGGAGAACGACCCCCGGGTCAAGAAGCTGGCCGAGCTGCTCCACTCGCCCGAGGTGAAGAAGTACATCGACGACACCTTCAAGGGCGCCGTCATCCCGGCGTTCTGATCCGCGCCACCCGCGCCGCCGACCCGTCCCGCCGGACACCACCGGGCCCCCGCCGCAACCAGGCGGGGGCCCGGTCGGGCAGTATGCACCAGTGACGGTCCGACAGACCCACATCTGACGTACTGTCGTCCGGTCCGTGCACCGCGTGACCACCCGGCACCGGTGAGGCGTACGGTGTGTCCACGACCCGGCGAGGAGAGACGGCATGGCAGCGAGCTTCCCCGAGACCGCGATCAGCACCGAACGGCTGCTGCTGCGCCCGCTTGCGGAGGACGACGCCCCCGGTCTGGCCGCCATGATGGCCGACGAACTCGTCCTGGCCTGGACCGACCGGCCCCACCCCTTCACCGAGGCCCACGGCGTCGAACTGGCCCGCACCCTCGCCCCCGCCCACCGCGCCGCAGGCCACGGCATCGTCCTCGCCGTCACCGAACACCTCACCCAGCGCCTGGTCGGCCTCGTCGAACTCCGCCACACCGACTGGCGGCTGCGCTCCACCGAGATCTCCTTCATCACCGCCGCCTGGGCCCGCGGCGAGGGCTACGCCCCCGAAGCCGTCCTCGGCGTCGCCCAGTGGCTCTTCGAGGACCGCGGCTTCCAGCGCCTGGAACTGCGCACCGCCGCCGGCAACACCGCCGCCCAGCAGGTCGCCCAGAAGATCGGCGGCATCAGCGAGGGCGTGCTGCGCAGCGCCTGGATAGTCCGGGGCGACACCGGCGAGGTGGTCGAGGAGAGCCGCAGCGACCTCATCCTGTGGAGCCTGCTGCCCGAGGACCTGGAAGCCCCCGAGGCCCCCGCCCCCGCGTGGGCCGGCGGCCACCGCTACGTCCTGCGCGACTGAACCCGGCGCCCGCCGCCCCGCGCCCCGCCGGGCACAGGTGTACGAGATGTCCGCGCCGAAGGGATCACACCCGGTAGCCTCTGACCGGCGCCGCACAACGGCGCCGCCTGTCGGCGCACGGATGGCGAGGGAGACGGCCGCAGATGGCTGACCGGATCACGGTCATCGGGTGGGACGGCACACCGCTGACCGAGGCCGCCGCCGCGGCCCTCGCCGCGGCCACCCTGGTGGCCGGCGCCCCCTACCAGCTCAAGGCCCTCCCGGTGCCGCCCGCCGCCGAACGCATCGCGCTCGGCAGCATCCAGCTCGCAGCCCGCCGGATCGCCGAGCACCGCGGCGCCGCCGTCGTCATCGCCGAGGGCGACCCCGGCTTCTTCGGCGTCGTCCGGACCCTGCGCCGCCCCGAGTACGGACTCGAACTCGAAGTCCTGCCCGCCGTCTCCTCGGTCGCCGCCGCCTTCGCCCGGGCCGGCATGCCCTGGGAGGACGCCCAGGTCGTCAGCGCCCACGGCGGCCGGCTGCGGCGCGCCGCCAACGTCTGCCGTGCCCACCCCAAGGTCGCCGTCCTCACCGCCCCCGGCGCCGGACCCAGCGAACTCGCCCTGATGCTCCGCGGCGTCCACCGCACCTTCGTGGTCTGCGAGGCCCTCGGCACCCCTGACGAGGACGTCACCGTCCTCACCTCCGACCGGGTCGCCGACCACATCTGGCGCGACCCCAACGTCGTCCTGGTGATCGGCGGCAGCAGCGCCGGGGGCCCCGGCGGCGGACCGCAGAGCGGCGCCGCCGGCGAAGCGGCCGGCTGGCTCGCCGGACGCCCCGTCGGCTACCCCGGTGCCGACCGCGGCTGGGCCCTGCCCACCGACACCTATACAGGCACGGGGCGCGCGCCCGGCGCGACCGACGCGCTCCCGGCGCACGTCCGCGCGCTCGTGCTCGCCCGCCTCGGCGCGCGCCCCGGCGACCTCGTCTGGTCCGTCGGCGCCGGCAGCGGCGCGCTCGCCGTCGAGGCCGCCCGCTTCGGCGCCGCCGTGGTCGCCGTCGAGGCCGACCGCGCCGCCTGCGCCCGCCTCGCCGTCAACGCCCGCCGCTACGGCGTCGAGGTCGAGACCGTCCACGGCCACGGCCCCGACGTCCTCGGCGAACTCCCCGAACCCGACGCCGCCGTGGTCGAGACCGGCGGCCCCGACGTGGTGCGCGCCGTACTCTCGCGCCGCCCCGAACGGATCGTCGCCGTCGCCCGCACCCTCGCCGAGGCCGAGGAGGTCCGCCGCGCCATCGCCGACGCCGGCTACCGTGCCGACGGCGCACTGCTCCAGTGCGCGCCGCTGCTCGCGCCTGCCCCCGGCACCCCGGCCGGCGGCGGCGACCAGGGCGCCCACGGACTGCGCCTCGGCGTCGGCGACCCCGGCACCTTCCTGCTCTGGGGTGAGCAGAAAGTGTGAAGGCCCGGTGTCGATTCCGGTCGGCGGGCCGTCGGTGGCGGCCCCGGCCCGTCCGGACGGCCCGTCCGGCCGGGCCCGCACACCGGGACTTGCCGCGGCTCCGCACGGTGATCCAGGTCGCATCCGGACACCGATTCGAGAGGCGGCCCCGCCGGGCCGGTAATGTGGCGTCCGGGACGGCTGCGGCCTCCACCGGCCCGCCCGATCCGGTCGGTTCGGCACCGTTCCGACGCGGTACGGACCGGTACGGCTCGAAGTGTGGGCAATTCGACGGGCCGCCCGCCGGACCTGGAGAATGCCGTAGGGTCCGGTGCGGTCGTGCCGGTTGCCCCGGCTTGTCGTTGTTTCAGATGGCGCGCCACCCCGCACGGGTGGTGCGCGGGCCGGGGTGCCGCGGCGCGCCGGAAGGACTTCGGCCGCAGCGCCTCGGCGCGGCGGCCGTGTGTGGTTGAGGGGCGGGCCGGTGCAGGCCCGGCCCGTGCGGATGGGCGCTGCGGTCGGTGATCGCGTCGCCGAGGGCGCGGCAGCGGCCTGGAAGGAGCTTTGACATGACCGATGGCGGCCACGTCCCGAACGAGGGACTGCCGGAGCACCTGCTCGCCGGGCCCGACCCGCTCGGCGGCCCCGAGGGCGCCGCGGCCGTCGCACCCGGGCAGGGCGTCCCCGCCCAGGGTGTCCCGCACGGCGCGCCCGGATTCGCCGCGCCCGCCCCCGGCATGCCCGGCGGCGTCGGCGACGGCTGGACCGTCGACCCGGGCGCCCACCGCCCCGCCTTCCACTTCGTCGACCAGCCCGACGGCCTCGACGACGAGGACGACGTCCTGCTGATGCCCGGCCCGCAGGGCTCCTGGGGCGAAGCGGCCGGCGAGCAGCAGTCCCCGCCCGGCACCCCCGTCGAGCCGTCCTGGCCGCCGCTGGACCCGCCCGTGCTCGGCGCCGCCCAGGCCCAGCACCTTCCTCCGCACGCCCAGCCGGCACCCGGCGCCCAGACCGTCCCGGTCCAGGGCCAGGGCCCCGAGGCGATGACGGCCGCTCAGCAGCCGCGCCGCCCGCTGCACGCCGGCCCGCCGATCCCGGACCCGTCCCTGATGACCGGCCAGGTCCCGGTGCGCTCGCTCGCCGACCGCGGCCCGTCCACCGGCAGCACGCCCGCCCACGGCATCCCGGTCGTGACGGCCGCCGTCCAGCCGGAGCCGCAGGCCGTCCCGGTCGTGGCGCCCGTCGCGGCCGCCGCGCCCGTCGCCCAGCCGGTGCCGGTCGCCCAGCCGGTCGAGGCCGCCGCCGCGCAGGCGGCCGCGCCCGCCGAGGCCCCGGCGCCCGTGGAGACCGCCGCTCCCGCCGTGCAGGTCGCGCCCGCCGAGGCCGTCGAGGCCGTCGCCGCACCCGTGGCGCCGGCCGTCGTCGGCCCCGAGGCGGTCGCACCCGCCGAGGCCGCCGTCGCGCAGCCGGTCGCCCCCGTCGCGCCCGAGACCGCAGAGCCGACCGCCGTCCCCACCGCCGGGGCTCCGGTTGAGGTCCCGGTGGAGGCCGCCGTCGCCGAGCAGCCCGCGCAGCCCGCCGAGGCCGTCGTCGAGTCGGCCGAGCCGGTGGCCCAGGCCGCCGCCGACCAGGCCGCGCAGGCCGGCCCGCCGCGTCGCATCTCCGCCTTCCTCGCCGCGCCGACCCCGCACGGTCTGCCGCAGGTCGAGGCCGTCGACCAGACCGCGCCCGCCGCCGTCGAGACGGAGGCGGAGCAGTCCGCCCCCATAGCGCCCGCCGCCGAGGCCCCGGCCGAGGTTCAGGTCGAGGTCCGGGCCGAGGTCCCGGTGGAGGCGGCCGCCGCACCCGTCGCGGCCGAGCAGCCGGTGGTCGAGCCGGTCGCCGAGCCGACCGAACCGGTGGCCCAGGCCGTCGAGCAGCCCGCCGCCGAGCAGGTTGCCGCCGAGCAGCCCGCCGTCGAGCCGGCCGTCATCGAGCAGCCCGCCGTCGAGGCCCCGGCCGCCGAGCAGCAGCCCGTTGCCGAGGCCGCAGCCGAGACCGCCGTCGGCACCGGTGAGATGCCCTCGGGCCAGCCCGTCGCCGCCCCGCCGGCCGCCGAGGGGGCCGCCGCGCCCGTGGACGCTCCGGCCGCCGTCGAGCAGGCCGCCGCCGAGCCGACCCCGGCCGAGGCCCCCGGGGCCGCGCCCGAGACCGCGGCCCCGGCCGACGCCGTCGAGGCCGAAGCCGTCGTCGGGCCCACCGAGGCCGCCGAGCCCACCGAGGCCGCCGAGCCCACCGAGGCCGCCGAGCCCACCGAGGCCGCCGAGCCCACCGAGGCCGCCGAGGCCATCGAGACCGCCGCCCCGACCGAGGCCGCCGAATCCGCCGAAGCCGACACCGTCGAGGCCGAAGCCGCCCCCGAGCCCGCCGAGCCGCGCGGCCCCGCCGCCCCCGGCTACGACGACGCCGGCCGCGAGGCCGTCCACCAGGTCATCCGCGAGCGCCGCGACATCCGCAACGGCTTCCGCCCCGACCCGATCCCGCACGAGGTGCTGATCCGCGTCCTGGAGGCGGCCCACACCGCCCCCAGCGTCGGCTACTCCCAGCCCTGGGACTTCGTGGTCATCCGCTCCGCCAAGACCCGCCGCAAGATGCACGAACTGGCCGAGCGCCAGCGCGAGGCGTACGCGGACTCGCTCCCCAAGGGCCGCGCGAAGCAGTTCAAGGAAATCAAGATCGAGGCGATCCTCGAAACGCCCGTCAACATCGTGGTCACCGCCGACCGCACCCGCGGCGGCCGCCACACCCTGGGCCGCCACACCCAGCCGCAGATGGCCCCGTACTCGGCCGCCCTCGCCGTCGAGAACCTCTGGCTGGCCGCCCGCGCCGAGGGCCTCGGCGTCGGCTGGGTGAGCTTCTTCGACGAGGAGGAGCTGGTCCGCGAGCTCGGCCTGCCCGAGCACCTGGAGGTCGTCGCCTACCTGTGCGTCGGCTTCGTCGACGCCTTCCCGGACGAGCCCGAGCTGCAGCAGCAGGGCTGGGCCAAGAAGCGCCCGCTGTCCTGGGTCGTCCACGAGGAGCAGTACGGCAACCGCGCCCTGCCGGGCGAGGACCCGCACAACGTGCTCTCCGAGACCCTGCGCGGCATCCGCCCGCTGGACGCCAAGGCGCTCGGCGAGGCCTGGGACCGCCAGAAGCGGATGACCAAGCCGGCCGGCTCGCTCGGCATGCTGGAGATCATCTCCGCCCAGCTGTGCGGCCTGTCGCGCAAGTGCCCGCCGCCGATCCCGGAGCCCGCCTGCGTCGCGGTCTTCGCCGGCGACCACGGCGTGCACGCCCAGGGCGTCAGCCCGTGGCCGCAGGAGGTCACCGCCCAGATGGTCGGCAACTTCCTGGCCGGGGGAGCGGTGGTCAACGCCTTCGCCAAGCAGATCGGCACCGAGGTCTGCGTGGTCGACGTCGGCGTGGCCGCCGAGCTGCCGGAGGCGATCCAGCAGGGCCGCACCACCGGTCTGCTGCCGCGCAAGGTCAAGCCCGGCACCGACGACATGACCCAGGGCCCGGCGATGACCCGCGAGGAGGCCCTCAAGGCCCTCGAAGTCGGCATCGAGACCGCCCGCGACCTCGTCGCGGCCGGGAACAAGGCCCTGGTCACCGGCGACATGGGCATCGCCAACACCACCGCCTCCGCCGCCCTGATCTCGGTGTTCACCGGCCTGGACCCGGCCGAGGTCACCGGACGCGGCACCGGCATCGACGACGAGACGCACGCCCGCAAGGTCGAGGTGATCCGGACCGCCCTGGCCCTGCACCAGCCGGACCCGGCCGACCCGATCGGCGTCCTCGCCGCCGTCGGCGGCCTGGAGCACGCGGCCCTCGCCGGCTTCCTGCTCGGCGCGGCCAGCCTGCGCACCCCGGTCATCCTGGACGGCGTGATCGCCGGCTCGGCCGCGCTCGTCGCCAAGGCGATCGCCCCCGAGGTGCTGGCCGCCTGCATCGCCGGCCACCGCTCGGCCGAGCCCGGCCACCAGGCCGCGCTCACCAAGCTCGGCCTGCGCCCGCTGATCGACCTCGACCTGAGGCTCGGCGAGGGCACCGGCGCCCTGCTGGCCCTGCCGCTGGTGCAGAGTGCGGCCCGCGCGATGCACGATGTAGCCACCTTCGACTCCGCCGGGGTCACCGAGAAGGCCTGAGGCTCGTCCGAACCGCTCCGCACACCGGCCCGAGGGCGCGCCGGTGCGCGGAGCGGCGCCGCACCCCGCACCCTCACCGACCCAGGAGCACCACCGATGACCGCGCCCACCCCGCACCCCAGCACCGAGGGCCGCACCCCCTACCCCGTCGGCCTGCTGCTGGCCGGCCGCCGCGTCGTGGTGGTCGGCGGCGGGCACGTCGCCCAGCGACGGCTGCCCGCCCTGCTCGCCACCGGTGCCGAGGTGCACCTGATATCGCCGGCCACCACCCCGGCCGTCCAGGCGATGGCCGACGCCGGGGAGCTGACCTGGCACCGGCGGCCCTACCAGGAGGGCGACCTCGCCGACACCTGGTACGCGCTGGTGGCCACTGACGACGCGGCGGTGAACGCCGCCGTCAGCGCGGAGGCGGAGCGCGGGCGGGTGTTCTGCGCCCGCAGCGACGACGCCTCCGCCGCCACCGCGTGGACGCCGGCCAGCGGCCGCGACGCCGGGGCGACGGTCGCCGTCCTCACCGGCGACCCGCGGCACTCGGCCGCACTGCGCGACTCGATCGTCGAGGGGCTGCGGGACGGCTCGCTCGCCGCCCGGCAGTACCGTGCGCGCGGCGCGGGGGTGGCGCTGGTCGGCGGCGGCCCGGGCGACCCGGACCTGATCACGGTGCGCGGCCGGCGGCTGCTGGCGGACGCGGACGTGGTGGTGGCCGACCGGCTGGCGCCGCGCGAGCTGCTGGCGGAGCTGCCGGAGCACGTCGAGGTGATCGACGCGTCGAAGATCCCGTACGGGCGCTTCATGGCGCAGGAGGCGATCAACCGGACGCTGGTCGAGCACGCCAAGGCCGGCAAGTTCGTGGTGCGGCTGAAGGGCGGCGACCCGTACGTGTTCGGGCGCGGCGGCGAGGAGCTGCTGGCCTGCGCCGAGGCCGGGCTGCCGGTCACGGTGGTGCCGGGCATCTCCAGCTCGATCAGCGTGCCGGCGGCGGTCGGCGTGCCGGTCACCCACCGGGGGATGACCCACGAGTTCACGGTGGTCTCGGGCCACGTGGGACCGGACGACGAGCGGTCGCTGACCGACTGGGGGGCGCTCGCCCGGATGACGGGCACGGTGGTGCTGCTGATGGCCGTCGACAAGATCGGCGCGATCGCGGCCCGGCTGATCGCGGAGGGGCGTGCCGCCGACACCCCGGTGGCCGTCGTCCAGGAGGGCACCACCGCCGCCCAGCGCCGCGTCGACGCCACCCTGGCCACCGTCGCCGCCACCGTCGAGGCCGAGGGCATCAGGCCCCCGGCGGTCATCGTCATCGGCGACGTCGTCAACGTCCTGGCCCCCGCCACGGCCCCCGACGCCTGACCTCTCGCGTTCCTCCCCGTCCGCGCTTCGCCGGCAGCACCTGTCGGCGAAGCGCGGACGGGGCACCGTGCACGCCCCGGTACCCGGCTACTCCAGCGGCTGCTCCGTCCAGATCACCTTCCCGGTGGCCGTGTACCGCGTCCCCCACCGGTCCGCGAACTGGGCGACCAGGAACAGCCCGCGCCCGCCCTCGTCCGTGGTGGCCGCGTACCGCAGGTGCGGCGAGGTGCTGCTGCCGTCCGACACCTCGCAGATCAGTGCCCGGTCGAGCAGCAGCCGCACCGTGATCGGCCCCGTGCCGTACCGGATCGCGTTGGTCACCAGCTCGCTCAGGATCAGCTCGGTGACGAACGCCGCCTCCGCAAGCCCCCACTCCTCCAGCCGCTCGGCGACCGCCGCCCGCACCCCCGCGACCGCCGCCGGATCGGACGGCACCTCCCACTGCGCCACCTGCGCCGCGGGCAGCCCCCGGGTCCGCGCCACCAGCAGCGCGATGTCGTCCTGCGGCCGCGCCGGCAGCAGGGCCTCCAGGACGTCCGCACACGTCTGCTCCGGCGTCCGCGGCGGCCCCGTCAGCGCCGCCCGCAACAGCTCCAGCCCCTCGTCGATGTCCCGCTCGCGGTCCTCCACCAGCCCGTCCGTGTAGAGCACCAGCCGGCTGCCCTCCGCCACCTCCAGCTCCACCGTCTCGAACGGCAGCACCGCCAGCCCCAGCGGCGGCCCCGTCGGCAGCTCCGGGAACACCACCGACCCGTCCGGCCGCACCAGCGCCGGCGGCGGATGCCCCGCACTCGCCACCGTGCACCGCCGTGCCACCGGGTCGTAGATCAGATAGAGGCAGGTCGCCCCCGTCACCGCCGCCGAACCCCCGGTCGCCGACTCCTCCAGGTCGATCCGGTTCACCAGCTCGTCCAGGTGCCCCAGCAGCTCGTCCGGCGGCAGGTCCAGCGTCGAGAAGTTGTGGATCGCCGTCCGCAGCCGCCCCATCGTCGCCGCCGCGTGCAGCCCGTGCCCGACCACGTCCCCCACCACCAGCGCCACCCGGGCCCCCGGCAGCGGGATCAGGTCGAACCAGTCCCCGCCCACCCCCGCCTGCGCCGGCAGGTACCGGTGCGCCACCTCCAGCGCGTTCTGCCCCGGCAGGCTGCGCGGCAGCAGACTGTGCTGCAGGGTCACCGCCATCGCGTGCTCCCGGGTGTACCGGCGCGCGTTGTCGATGCACACGGCCGCGTGCGAGACCAGCTCCTCGGCCAGCGCCAGATCCTCCTCCTCGAAGGGCTCCGCCCCCTCCGAGCGCCAGAACCGGGCGATCCCCAGCAGCACCCCGCGCGCCTTCAGCGGCACCCGCACCAGCGAGTGCACCCCGTACGCCAGCACCCGCGCCGCGGCCTCCGGATCCTGCTCGCGCCACCCCGGCGCCTGCGCCAGCCTCGGCTCCAGCCCCGGCAGCCCGCTGCTCAGCGCCCCCGCCAGCGGCGTCGACGGCGTCACCTCCTGCACCGTGCCCACCGGGTAGAACGGCGCGTCGTCCCGCACCGCCGCCAGTGCCGCCCGCCGCATCCGCATCGGCCCCGCACCGGACGGCGGCTCGTCGCCCTCCAGCACCTGGTCCGCCAGGTCCACCGTGACGATGTCGGCGAACCGGCCCACCGTCACCTGCGCCAGCTCCTCCGCCGTCCGCGTCACGTCCAGCGTGCTGCCCACCGTCACCCCGGCGTCGTAGAGCAGTCGCAGCCGCCGCTGCGCCACCTCGGCCCGCCCGGTCAGCGCCAGCAGCTCCGTGGAGTCACGCAGCGTCGCCACCGAACCCGGCGGCCCGCCGTCCCGGTCCGTGGGCCGCACGTTCACCGCCAGCAGCCGCTCGCCGGCCAGCACCACCTCGTCGCTCACCGGCCGCCCGTCGGCCAGCAGCTCCAGCGGCGCCGGCTCCAGGCCCAGCTCGGTCAGCGGACGGCCCTCGGCGTCCGGCGGCAGGTCCAGCAGCCGCCGCGCCTCGTCGTTGCAGAGCAGCAGCCGCCCGTCGCCGCCGACGATCAGCACGCCCTCGCGCACCGCGTGCAGCACCGCCGCGTGGTGCTCGTACATGCGGGTCATCTCGGCCGGCCCCAGCCCCCGGGTCTGCCGCTTCAGCCGCCGGCTGATCAGGGCCGTGCCGCCGGTCGCCAGCGCCAGCGCGACGGCCGCCGCGCCGAGCACCACCGGCAGCTGCCGCTCGCTGGCGCTGCTCACATTGGCGATCGTGATGCCCGCCGACACCGCCCCGACCACCTGCCCGTCCGGCGCGTGCACCGGCACGATCGCCTGCACCAGCGGCCCGAACGTGCCGGTGACCTGCTCGGTCACCACCTGTCCGGCCAGCGCGGGCTGGTAGGTGCCGATGACCTTCTGGCCGATCCGGGCCGGGTTGGGGTGGGCGAGGCGGATGCCGTCGGTGTTGATCACGACGATGAAGTCCACGCCCGCGTTGATCCGCGCCGACTGCGCCGAGGGCTGCAGGATCGCGGTCGGGTTCGGCGAGCGCAGCGCGGCGGCGGTGCCCGGCGCGTTGGCGAAGGTCTGCGCGACCGCCACCGAGCGGTTGGTGGCCTCCTGCCGGGCGTCGTTGCGGGACTGCACCAGCAGCGCCACCACGGCCGCCACCACCAGCAACAGTACGACCACGACCTGTAGCGCGAAGACCTGTCCGGCCACCGACCGGACCCGGGCCGGTGCGGTCCGGGCCGTTCGTGATCGCAGGTGCCGACCGTGGGGGCGCCCACCGGGCGAGCCGGCGACGGTACCCGTGGATCGGGAGGCGGACGTGGAACCGGCCGCACCGGGGTCCGACGGAGCCCAAGATCGGCCCGGAAAACGGGCCATACGTCATATTTGCACTCCGCGTGGCGGCGGGCCAAGGGCGGCCACCCCGTTCATTGGGCCGGTTGGCCTTCCCCGGCCCGTCTTGGCAAGATCGCAGGGTGTCCGAACCCAGCACCATCACCGACCCCGCCGACCCGCGCCTCGCCGACTACACCGGCCTGACCGACGTCGAACTCCGCCGCCGCCGCGAACCCGCCGAGGGCCTGTTCATCGCCGAGGGCGAGAAGGTTGTGCGCCGCGCCCTGGCGGCGGGCTACCGGATGCGGTCGATGCTGCTGACCCCCAAGTGGCTGGACGTGATGGCCGACGTCATCGCTGAGGCCGACGCCCCCGTCCACGTCGTCGAACCCGCGCTGGCCGAGGCCGTCACCGGCTACCACGTCCACCGCGGCGCCCTCGCCTCGATGGAACGGCAGCCCCTGCCGGACGCCGCCGACATCCTGGCCGGCGCCCGCCGGGTGGCCGTCCTGGAGGGCCTGGTCGACCACACCAACCTGGGCGCGATCTTCCGCAGCGCCGCCGCCCTGGGCATGGACGCCGTCCTGCTCTCGCCCGACTGCGCCGACCCGCTGTACCGGCGCGCGGTGAAGGTCTCGATGGGCGCCGTCTTCGCCGTCCCGTACGCCCGGCTCGACCCCTGGCCGACCGCCCTGGACACGGTGCGCGCCGCCGGCTTCAGCCTGCTCGCCCTCACCCCGGCCGACACCGCCGTCGACCTGGCCGGGCTCGCCCCGCACCGCCTCCCCAAGGCGGCCCTGATGCTCGGCGCCGAGGGCGACGGCCTCACCCCCCGCGCCCTGGCCGCCGCCGACCACGCGGTCCGCATCCCGATGGCCCACGGCGTCGACTCCCTCAACGTCGGCGCCGCCGCGGCCGTGGCCTTCTACGCCGTCACCACCACCGCCTGACCCCCAACGCCGCAGGAAGTCGGCCCTGCCGACTTCCTGCTCCGGCGTGTCTCGGCCTGCGCCTGTTCGTGCGGCGCGCCGTGCTGTGGTGGGGGAGTCCGGACCCGCGGTCGTTCCGCTCCGGTCGCCTCTCGTCCGTGCCGTGCGCGGGAAGTCGGGCCAGCCGACTTCCTGCTCCCGGGGTCAGCCCGCCGGGGCGGTCGGGGGTGCGGGGGCGGCGGCGGGGGGCGGGGTGGTGGCCGGGGGAGTCATGGTGGGGGAGCCGGGCCAGGACTCCTCCAGGGTGCCGTCGGCGCGCAGCGTGTAGCGGGTGGAGGTGGCGGCCCCGGTCTGGGCGACCCGCTCCTCCCGTACCAGCGCACCGCCCTCCAGCCGCCAGGCCGCCGTCGCCTGCGGATCCGCCGCCGAGGAGCGCGAGGTCAGGGCGACCGGGCTGTCCCCGCTGAAGGAGAACAGCTGCACCAGGTCGACCGGCACCGAGCCCTCCGAGCGCCGCAGCACGACCAGCGCCGCCGGTGCGCCCTTGTACCGGGCCGGGAGCACCGCGCTCAGCACGACCTGCGGGCCCGCGCCCGCCGAGCGGCCGTCCCGCAGGGAGATCGCCGGACCGCCGGCCGGATCGGCGTAGGAGCGGTTCGGCCAGTCGACCGCCGGACCGGCGCCCTGCGCCGGAAGCAGCGCGGTCTCCGCGCCGCCGCCCGCCGGGGCACCGTGCGCCGCGGCCGCCAGCGGGGTGGTCGACGCGGCGAGGCCGTCCGCCGAGAGCCCCGCACCGGCCGAGGCCTCCGGGGCGGGGGCGGGGGCGGCGGCGGACGCGGTTCCCGGCGCGGCCGGCGCGGTCGCGGCGTTCGAGGGCGCCCGCAGCCCCTGCTTGTCCCGGTTCTCGCACCCCTGCGCCGCAGCGATGGCCAGCGCGACCCCCACCGTCACCGTCACGAACACCACCAGCCGCTGCCGCAGCAGCCGCTGCCGCGCCGTCCCGGGGCGCCCGCCGGGTACGGGCGTGTGCTGCCG
>NZ_JBHVIV010000028.1:0-96038 GCF_042799475.1 Kitasatospora sp. NPDC057692
TTCCTGACCTTTTTCGCAAACTCCCGGGGGTTCGCCTGCTCACCGCCCCCGTAAACGCGGGGAGGCCGCCCGCCCCGCGCTCAGCGGGTCGGGCGGCCTCCCGGACGCGGTCAGACGTTGAAGCGGAATACTCTCCACGAGGCTGTGCCCTGCGAAGACGCCGATCCCGGCGGCCCGAGCCAGCACAGAATCAGCACGGTGGTTCGAACTCGCAGTCAGCCATCAGTAGTGGTAGCGGGCGGCCAGAACGATGATCTCCCGGTCCGTCACCAAGTAGACGAGGCGGTGCTCGTCGTCGATCCGCCGGGACCAGGCCCCGGGCAAGTGGTACTTCAGCGGCTCGGGCTTGCCGATGCCGGTGAACGGGTCGCGCAACACGTCCTCGATGAGCCTGTTGATCCGGGCGAGCATCTTGCGGTCGCTCTTGAGCGAGGAGGTGTAGTCCTCCCAGCCGGCCTCCTCGAAGACGAGCCTCACGCGGCACCCTTCTCGCCATCCGCCGCGTCAGGGTCGATGAGCTCCCGCTCGGAAAGCCCTATGCCACCAAGGGCGTTCTCGTACGCCTTGAGCAAGCGGCGGGCGTTCACCGGCGAGCGCAACAGGTAGGAGCCTTCACGCAGGGCGGCGTAGTCCTCGGCCGAGACGAGTACGGCGTTCCCGTGCTTGGAGACGATCTCAATGGCCTCGTGATCGTCGTTGACCTTCTTGATCAACGGGAAGAGAGCCTTGCGCGCCTCGCTGGCAGTGATCGACATCGACTGAACTCCCTCCACGGCTGGTACCACATAACGTACCACTCAAGTGGATGCGACGAGCCGAAGAAGTCAGCACCAGGTCAGCGCGGAAAAGGGATCGGGGCCCGCCTCATGGGAGGCGAGCCCCGTCCGACCTGCGCATTTGACAGATCGATCTACCTCAAAGCAATGAAACGATCACACGTTGAAGCGGAACTCCACGACGTCGCCGTCCTGCATGGTGTAGTCCTTGCCCTCGATGCGGGCCTTGCCCTTGGCGCGGGCCTCGGGGAGGGAGCCGGTCTCGACGAGGTCGGCGAAGGAGATGACCTCGGCCTTGATGAAGCCCTTCTGGAAGTCGGTGTGGATCACACCGGCCGCCTCGGGGGCGGTGGCGCCCTTCTTGATGGTCCAGGCGCGGGCTTCCTTGGGGCCGGCGGTGAGGTAGGTCTGCAGGCCGAGGGTGTCGAAGCCGACGCGGGCGAGGGTGGCGAGGCCGGGCTCGTCCTGGCCCATCGACTGGAGGAGCTCCAGGGCCTCGGCGTCGTCCAGCTCGATCAGCTCGGACTCGATCTTGGCGTTGAGGAAGATCGCCTCGGCGGGGGCGACCAGCTCGCGCTGGGCCTGCTTGAAGTCCTCGTCGGACAGCTCGTCCTCGTCGACGTTGAAGACGTAGAGGAAGGGCTTGGCGGTCAGCAGGTGCAGCTCGCGGATCGGGGCGGTGTCGAAGCCGGCCTCGAAGAGGGTCTTGCCGGTCTCCAGGATCGCCTGGGCGGCCTCGGCGGCGGCCAGTACGGGGGCGGTGTCCTTCTTGAGGCGCGCCTCCTTCTGGAGCCGGGGCAGGACCTTCTCGATGGTCTGCAGGTCGGCCAGGATCAGCTCGGTGTGGATGGTCTCGATGTCGTCCTTGGGGGACACCTTGCCGTCCACGTGGACCACGTCGGGGTCGGTGAAGGCGCGCACGACCTGGCAGATGGCGTCCGACTCGCGGATGTTGGCCAGGAACTTGTTGCCCAGGCCCTCGCCCTCGCTGGCGCCGCGGACGATGCCCGCGATGTCGACGAAGTCGACGGTGGCCGGGAGGATGCGCTGCGAGCCGAAGATCTCGGCGAGCTTGTTCAGCCGCTCGTCCGGGACGCCGACGACGCCGACGTTGGGCTCGATGGTGGCGAACGGGTAGTTGGCCGCCAGCACGTCGTTCTTGGTCAGGGCGTTGAACAGGGTCGACTTGCCGACGTTCGGCAGGCCGACGATTCCGATCGTGAGCGACATGAAGCGCAGTCCTGTGGGCTTGGAGGAGTTGGGCCGGCCCGTCCACCGGACCGATCCCCCAGTCTACGGGCAGCGGGTCAGGCGTCCGCCGCCCCCGGCAGGGGGGCCGGGAACTCCAGGCGGTTGCCGAGCCGGCCGCCGGAGTGGAAGCGGCGATGCCCGGGCAGGCTGCCGTCCCGGACGGCCTCGTGGCCGTGGGCGGCCGGACGGGCGGCGAGCACGTCCAGGTCGTCCACCCGGAAGCCCGGGTGGCCCTTGCGGGAGGGGCGGAAGTCCGGCACCACACCGAGGTGCGCCTCGACCCCGCGGCCCCGGAACCAGCAGCCGCCGCGCGCGGCCGGCCCCGGCCGGGGTGTCCGGCCGTACCCGGTGCAGGCGTTCGAACGGGAATCCACTGGTCATCGGCTTCCCCCGGGCAGTTGAGCGACGGTCACACCAATACTCCGTCCGGAGACACGGACCAAGCCCCGACAGCCCATTACACAGTGTGGCGATGATCGGACCGTACGTTGGGTGGGTGGAGCAGAGCATCCGTACCCAGCCGCCAGGGCCCAGACGCCGACCGCCGAACGGCGCGGCCGGGGCCGCCGTCCCCGGGCCCGGCCGGGCCCGCGAGAGCGCCGGGGAGCCGGCCGCTCCGCCCGGGAGGGCCCGGGGCAGGGCCTCCGGGAAGGCTCCGGGCGGGGCCGGGGCGCGGGCCGGCGGCCCGGGGTCCCGGCTACGCCGCGTGTCCGGGTCCCCGGAGCGGCCCCGGATCGGGCGGCTGTACGGGCGGCGGCGCACCGGCCGGCCGGCCCGGCTGACCGCGGTCGGCACCGGGGTGGTCGCCCTGGTGGCGACGATGGCGGTGGCCAGCCTGGACCGGCTGGTCTTCGGCGGGCTCGGGGTGCTGTTCGGCATCGGCTACCTGCTGGTCTGCTTCCAGCTGGCGGTCCGGGTCCGGTACGCCGACCTGCTGGCCGCGCCGATCAGCGGGCCGATCGCCTTCGCCGCGGCGCTGCTGCTGTTCGGACCGGTCACCTCCACCGGGGTGACCGCGCAGGTGGTGGCGCTGGCGACGAACCTGGCCACCCGTTCCGGCTGGCTGTTCACCGGTACCGGACTGGCCGCCGTGATCGCGCTGGCCCGGTTCGTCGCCCAGCGCCGGATCCACCGGGCGCGCTGAGGCGCCGGGGGCGGTCCGGCCGGACCGGGGGGTCAGGCGGTGGCGCGGGCCGCCGCCATGGCCGCGCCGACGATGCCGGCGTCGTTGCGCAGCTCCGCCGGAACGACCCGCGCCCCGCGTTCGCGCAGCAGCGGCAGGAACTTCTCGTGCTTGCGGCTCACCCCGCCGCCGATCACGATCAGCTGCGGCGAGAACAGCATCTCCACCAGGTCCAGGTACTCGTCCACCCGGTCGGCCCACTGCGCCCAGCTCAGCCCGTGCCGCTCCTTGGCCGCCGAGGAGGCCCGCCGTTCGGCGTCCTTGCCGCGCAGCTCCAGGTGGCCCAGCTCGGTGTTGGGCACCAGCACGCCGTCCACGAACAGGGCGCTGCCGATGCCGGTGCCGAAGGTGAGGACCAGGACCACGCCCGCCCGCCCGCGGCCGGCGCCGTGGGCGGTCTCGGCGAGGCCGGCCGCGTCGGCGTCGTTGAGCACCACGGCCGGCAGGTCGAGCGCCTCGCGGAACAGGCCGGCGGCGTCCAGGCCGATCCAGCCCTTGTCGACATTGGCGGCGGTCACGGTGCGGCCGTCGACGACCACGCCGGGGAAGGTCAGGCCCACCGGGCCCCGGTGGTCGAAGTGGCGGACCACCTCGCGGACGGCGGTGACCACGGACTCCGGGGTGGAGGGCTGCGGGGTGAGGACCTTGTGCCGCTCCTGGGCGAGCACGCCCCGGGCGAGGTCGACGGGGGCGCCCTTGATGCCCGACCCGCCGATGTCCACACCGAATACCGCCGTCATGACGACCGCCCTCCGCCGAAGTTGTCCACAGGCCTGTGCACAGGACCTGCCCGTGCACAAAACCTACGAGAACCCGCCTGGCCCCGCACAGCGGAGGACCCGGCACCCGAACGGGTCACCGGGTCCTGAGCCGGAATGTTCGCCGGAACACCGGGCGAAACGTCCTACAGCTTGCCCGCGGCCTCGGCGCGCAGGTCGCGGCGGAGCTCCTTGGGCAGCGAGAAGACGAGGTGCTCCTCGGCGGTCTTGACGGTGGAGACCTCGTCGTAGCCGCGCGCGGCCAGCCACTCCAGCACGCCCTCGACCAGGATCTCCGGCACCGAGGCGCCGCTGGTCAGACCGACCGTGGTGACGCCCTCCAGCCACTCCTCGCGGATCTCCTCGGCGAAGTCCACCAGGTGCGCGGCCCTGGCGCCGTACTCCAGGCCGACCTCGACCAGGCGCACCGAGTTGGAGGAGTTCTTCGAGCCGACCACGATCAGCAGGTCGGTCTCCGGGGCCATCTGCTTGACCGCGACCTGGCGGTTCTGGGTGGCGTAGCAGATGTCGTCGCTGGGCGGGCTGACCAGCAGCGGGAAGCGCTTCTTCAGCTCACCGACGGTGGCCATGGTCTCGTCCACCGAGAGCGTGGTCTGGGAGAGCCAGACGACCTTGGACTCGTCGCGGACCTGCACGTTGGCGACGTCCTCGGCACCGTCCACCAGGTGGATCCGGTCCGGGGCCTCGCCCATCGTGCCGATGACCTCCTCGTGGCCCTCGTGGCCGACCAGCAGGATGTCGTAGTCCTCGTCGGCGAAGCGCACGGCCTCCTTGTGGACCTTGGTCACCAGCGGGCAGGTGGCGTCGACGGTGGCGAGCTTGCCGGCCCGGGCCTCGTCGTGCACCGAGGGCGCCACGCCGTGGGCCGAGAAGACCACGATCGAGCCCTCGGGCACCTCCTCCGTCTCGTCGACGAAGATCGCGCCCTTCTTCTCCAGGGTCTGCACCACGTACTTGTTGTGGACGATCTGCTTGCGGACGTAGATGGGGGCCCCGTACTGCTCCAGGGCCTTCTCCACGGCGATCACGGCGCGGTCGACGCCCGCGCAGTAGCCCCGGGGGGCGGCGAGCAGGACACGGCGCTGCGCGGTGTTGGAGGACATGGCTCCATCGTACGGGCGGGACGCCACCGCGCCGACGGGAGCCGCGTTCCCGTCGGAAGCGGTCGCGGGTGCTCAAATGTGGAAGCTATGAGCGAGCGAGGCGGGCCGGAGGGCCCCGAGCTGCGGGGTGAGTCGCGGGGCGAGGCGCCGGGCGGGCTGCGGCGCAGCCTGGGTGTGCGCGACCTGGTGGTGTACGGGCTGCTGTTCATCGCCCCGATGGCCCCGGTGGGGGTGTTCGGGGTACTCGACGCCAAGAGCCACGGGGCGGTCGCCGCGGTCTACCTGGCGGCCACCGTGGCGATGGGGTTCACCGCCGTCTCGTACGCCCGGATGGTGCGGGCGGTGCCGCGGACCGGCTCGGTGTACGCCTACGCGCGGGCGGGGCTGGGCGACGCGGCCGGGTTCGTCGCGGGCTGGATGGCGATGCTCGACTACCTGCTGATCCCGGCGGTCGCGTACCTGTTCAGCGGCATCGCGCTCAACTCGCTGGTGCCGGACGTCTCGCGCTGGGTGTGGACGGCGCTCGCGGTGGTGCTGACCACCGGGCTCAACCTGGCCGGGGTGCGGACGGCCGCCGTGGTGGGCTTCGCGGTGCTGGCGATGGAGCTCGCGGTGCTGGCGGTGTTCGTGGTCGCGGCGGTGGTAGTGCTGGCCCGGGACGGCGCGCAGCGCGACTGGGCGAGCCCGTTCACGGCGGTCGGCGGCTTCTCGGCGACGGCGGTGCTGTCGGCGGTCTCCGTGGCGGTGCTGTCCTACCTGGGCTTCGACGCGATCGCGACCTTCGTGGAGGAGGCGGTCGGCGCCTCGGCGGCGGTGGCCCGGGCGGTGCTGTGGTGCCTGGCGCTGTCCGGCGCGCTGTTCGTGGCGCAGACCTACCTGGCGGCGCTGCTGGAGCCGACCGCCCCGCAGCAGCTGGCGGCGGACCCGGCGGCACAGGGGTCGGCGTTCTACGACACGGTGGAGGGCTCGGTCGGGCACTGGCTGCACGTGCTGGTCGCGTCCAGCAAGGCGATCGGCGCGGCGTTCGCGGCGCTGGCCGGGCAGGCGGCGGCCGGGCGGCTGCTGTTCGCGATGGGCCGGGACGGGCGGCTGCCGCGCTTCCTGGGCGCGGTCGACCCGGACTCGGCGGTGCCCCGGCGGGCGCTGCTGGTGTCGGCGGCGGTCACCCTGGCGGCGGCGGTCTGGGCGGCGGACCGGGACGACGGGCTGGACCGGCTGACCTCGGTGGTGAACATCGGCGCGCTCACCGCGTTCACCCTGCTGCACGCCTCGGTGGTGGGCTGGTACGCGGTGCGGCACCGCTCCCGGAACCGCTTGGCGGACGTGGTGGTGCCGGTGCTGGGCGTGGCGGTGATCGGCGCGGTGGTGGCCGAGGCCTCGGGCGCCGCGCAGGTGGTGGGGCTGGTCTGGCTGGCGGTCGGGCTGCTGGTGCTGCTCGGTCGGCGGGCTTCCGCTGTCGGCGGACGCCGCTAGCCTCGTACGCATGGCCAACCCCAGCTCCCCCGAAGCGCCGCTCCCGGTCGGCAAGGTCTCCGCGCTGATCGGGGGCTGGGTCGACCGGCTCGGCGCGGTCTGGGTGGAGGGGCAGATCACCCAGCTCAGCCGGCGGCCGGGCGCGGGGGTGGTGTTCCTGACGCTGCGCGACCCGCAGGCCGACGTCTCGCTGACCGTGACGTGCTTCCGCTCCGTCTTCGACCAGGTCGCGGACGCGGTGCAGGAGGGCTCGCGGGTGATCGTGCACGCCAAGCCCGAGTGGTACGCGGCGCGCGGCCAGCTCTCGCTGCGGGCCTCCGAGATCCGGCTGGTCGGGCTGGGCGAGCTGCTGGCCCGGCTGGAGCAGCTGAAGCGGCGGCTGGCCGGCGAGGGCCTGTTCGCCGCGGAGCGCAAGAAGCCACTGCCGTTCCTGCCGCAGTGCGTCGGGCTGGTCACCGGCCGGGGCTCGGCGGCCGAGCGGGACGTCCTGGAGAACGCCCGGCGGCGCTGGCCGGCCGTCCGCTTCGAGGTCCGCAACGTGCCGGTGCAGGGCGTCAGCGCGGTGGAGCGGGTGAGCGAGGCCGTCCGGGAGCTGGACGAGCACCCCGAGGTGGACGTGATCGTCGTGGCCCGGGGCGGCGGCAGCGTCGAGGACCTGCTGCCGTTCTCGGACGAGGGCCTGGTGCGGCTGGTCGCGGCCGCCCGGACGCCGGTGGTGAGCGCGATCGGGCACGAGCCGGACCAGCCGCTGCTGGACTTCGTCGCCGACCTGCGCGCCTCCACGCCGACCGACGCCGCCAAACGGGTGGTTCCGGACGTCGGCGAGGAGCTGGCCAAGGTCCGCCAGCTGCGCGACCGGGCCCGGCGGCACGTGCTGGCCCGGGTGGAGCGCGAGCAGCACGGGCTGGACGGCGTGCGCAGCCGCCCGGTGCTGGCCGCGCCGCAGCGGATGCTGGACGGGCGCGGGCAGGAGGTGGACGGGCTGCTGGAGCGGTCCCGGCGCACGCTGCGCCACCGGCTGGACCACGCGCAGAGCGACCTCGGGCACACCCTGGCCCGGGTGGTGGCGCTCTCCCCGGCGGCCACCCTGGAGCGCGGCTACGCGGTGCTGCAGCGGGGCGACGGCACGGTGGTGACCGATCCGGCGCAGGCCGCGCCGGGCGAGGAGCTGCACGCCCGGGTGGCGGGCGGCGGCTTCGACGTCACGGTGGCGGTCGGCCCGCGGGCCGACTGAGCGGCGGCGGGGCGGTCCGCGCTGTCGGTGCGGGCCCCTACCCTGGCTGACATGGCTGATCAGGAGCAGGACCCGGCGGCGGCCGCCGCGCAGACGCCGACCGCGGACGACGCGCTGGGCTACGAGCACGCCCGGGACGCGCTGCTGGAGGTGGTCCGGCAGCTGGAGAACGGCGGCACCTCGCTGGAGGAGTCGCTGGCGCTGTGGGAGCGCGGCGAGCAGCTGGCGAAGGTCTGCCAGCGCTGGCTGGACGGCGCGCGGGCCCGGCTGGACGCCGCGCTGGCGGCCGAGGAGGGGGCGCCCCCGCAGGGGTGATCCGGGGCGCCGGGGCGGGGTGATGCGGGTCACACTCGGAGGCGGAACAGTTGAATCTTCATTTATGTTGGAACTCAACGATCGGCTGCGGCCGGTCACCAGCAACAGCTGTTCTCCACCGTTTCTTCCTCCCCGAGGTGCACACAATGACCACCGACGCCCTGGTTCTCGACACCGCCGCCCAGGACCTGCTGTTCCGCGAGGCCCGCACCGCCAACACCTTCACCGACGAGCCGGTCTCCGACGAGCAGGTCCAGGCCATCTACGAGCTGGTCAAGTTCGGCCCGACGGCGATGAACCAGCAGCCGCTGCGCGTCGTCCTGGTCCGCTCGGCCGAGGCCCGCGAGCGCCTCGTCCAGCACCTCGGCGAGGGCAACAAGGCCAAGACCGCCACCGCCCCGCTGACCGCCATCCTCGCCGTGGACAACGAGTTCCACGAGGAGCTGCCGACCGTCTTCCCGCACTTCCCGGCCGCCAAGGACTACTTCGCCGAGCGCCCGGTCCGCGAGACCTCGGCCGCGATGAACGGCGCCCTGCAGGCCGGCTACTTCATCATCGGCGTCCGCGCCGCCGGCCTGGCCGCCGGCCCGATGACCGGCTACGACGCCGAGGGCATCAACAAGGAGTTCTTCGGCGACGGCGAGCACTCGGTGCTGGCCGTGGTGAACATCGGCAAGCCGGGCGAGAACGCCTGGTACCCGCGCTCCCCGCGCCTCGCCTACGACGAGGTCGTCACCACCGTCTGAGCCTGACGGCCGACGGACACCGCGAGGGCCCCGCACACATCGACACCGTGTGCGGGGCCCTTCGCGTTCGTCCCCCGGCCCCGGCACTCCGCCCGGAGGCCGTTCATCCTGAGCCGTTCATCCTGAGCCGTTCAGCCGGAGCGGTTCACCCGGGGCCCCGGGGAGCGGAGAGCTCCGCTCCGGGGGCGGAAACCGGACTACTTCAGCGCCTGCGCCAGCTCGGCCAGCTCCTCGTAGGAGGCGGTGCCGGTGAGCAGGGTCGTCGCGCCGCCGGACTGCACGGTGAGCGCCCGCGCCTTGGGACCCTGCACCTTCTCCCAGGTCTGCCCGGCGACCTCCACGGTGCCGTCCGGCCTGCCGTCCGCCACCGCGGCCTTGATCAGGTCCTCGGGCTTGGCGTCGCTCTGCTCCACGGCCGCGTACTGGCCGCCGGGGGTGACGAAGCCGAGGTGCCAGGCGTTGCCCCTGCCGAGGCCCATCGACGCCGGGCTGTAGGTCACCGAGGTGGCCCGCCACTGCGCGGGCAGGCCCTCCGGGGAGAGCAGCGGGTACGGCGCGGCCCGCTTCGCCGAGGACGCGGCGACCGAGTACTCGACCGTGCGGACCCCGTCGCCGTCCGCGTCGTGCGGCAGGAACAGGTACCCGACCCACACGACGACGCCGACGGCCAGCATCGACAGGATCATGTCCCGTACGGTCTGCCGGCCCCTCATGCCCTTGCTCTCTCCAGCCACCCCCACATGGTGACTCATGCCGACGCCCGCCCCGGCACCCGGGGTCTCCACGTCCGGGTGAAGCGGGGCGGATCCCGCCCGTCCCGCCCCCGGCGGGGGACCGCGCCACAGACACCCGTCCCGGGGGCAGATACGATCGCAACACCCTCACCACGGCGTTCGACCAGGCAGTAGTCGGGCGCTCACTGGCCGTCGCGTACAGAGAGGTAACGACGATGACCACGCAGTACCCGCACCACCTGCCCAGCGCCCTGGAGGTCGCGCCCGAGGCTCCCGACCGGAACCTCGCGCTCGAACTCGTCCGGGTCACCGAGGCCGCGGCGCTCGCCGCCGGCCGCTGGGTCGGCCGTGGCGACAAGAACGGCGCCGACGGCGCGGCCGTCCGGGCCATGCGCACCCTCGTCTCCACCGTCTCGATGAACGGCATCGTCGTCATCGGAGAGGGCGAGAAGGACGAGGCACCGATGCTCTACAACGGCGAGCGGGTCGGCGACGGCACCGGCGCCGAGTGCGATGTCGCGGTGGACCCGGTCGACGGCACCACCCTCACCGCCAAGGGCATGAACAACGCGGTCGCCGTCCTGGCCGTCGCCGACCGCGGCACCATGTTCGACCCGAGCGCGGTCTTCTACATGGACAAGCTGGTCGCCGGCCCGGAGGCCGCCGACTTCGTCGACATCAGCGCGCCGCCGGCCGTCAACATCCGCCGGGTCGCCAAGGCCAAGGGCATCGCCGTCGAGGACGTCACCGTCGTCGTCCTCGACCGCCCGCGCCACGAGGGCCTGGTCCGGGAGATCCGCGAGGCCGGCGCCCGGATCAAGTACATCTCCGACGGCGATGTCGCCGGCGCCATCATGGCCGCCCGCGAGGGCACCGGCGTCGACCTGCTGATGGGCATCGGCGGCACCCCCGAGGGCATCATCGCCGCCTGCGCGATGAAGTGCATGGGCGGCGTGATCCAGGGCCGGCTCTGGCCCAAGGACGAGGCCGAGCGCCGGAAGGCCCTGGACGCCGGGCACGACCTCGACCGGGTCCTCTCCACCGACGACCTGGTCAGCGGCGAGAACGTGTTCTTCGTCGCCACCGGCATCACCGACGGCGAACTGCTGCGCGGCGTGCACTACCGCCAGGAGACCGCCACCACCAGCTCGCTGGTGATGCGCTCCAAGAGCGGCACCATCCGGGAGATCGACTCCACCCACAAGCTGTCCAAGCTGCGGGCCTACAGCGCGATCGACTTCGACCGCGCCAACTGACCCGGGCAGCACGAAACGGCCCGCGTCCCGGCGAAATCCCCCTTCGCCGGGACGCGGGCCTTTTTCCGCCGTCACCCGGCCCGCGCCCGCCCGGGGATCAGCCCGCGATCCGGCCGCGCGCCCCCGGGACCCGGGCCGCCTCGCGCAGCTCGACGTCCCGGCGCCGCCGCCGCGCCAGCACCACCCGGCGCTCGGCCGCCGTCAGCCCGCCCCAGACCCCGTACGGCTCCGGCTGCGCCAGCGCGTGCTCCCGGCAGTCCAGCAGCACCGGGCACCTGGCACACACCTGCTTCGCCTGCTCCTCGCGCGACAGCCGGGCCGCCGTCGGCTCCTTGGACGGCGCGAAGAACAGGCCCACCTCGTCCCGCCGGCAGGCCGCGGCGGTGTGCCACGGGTTGTCCTCGCCCGCCGGCTGGGGAGCCGGGGGCCGGTCCAGCAGCTGGGCCGCGACCACCGGCGAGGCCGCGGCGGACGGCCGCGCGACCGGCGACGGGGCGGCCGGCGCAGGGGCGGCGGACGAGGTGGTGCGGGACTCGATCGGATGCAGCACGGCCGTACTCCTGACGAGGCTCTCGGACACGGGGAAGCTCGCTCCCCTGCCCAGCTGCGGGCCCCCGTTCTCACCCCCGGGCCGGCCTCAGGCCGCCTCCGCTACGCAGCCGTACAAGAAGCGATGTGCCAGAGGAACTACCCCACGTCCGCGCGATTCATGCACACTGCACGCAACCGACTACAGCCTGCACCCGAGACAACGGCGAGTGCCCGGCCGGGAGTTGCCCCCCGACCGGGCACCGGGCCCGTCGTCCGTACCCGGCTCAGTCGGCGCCGAGCTGCTTGCGCACCCACTCCTTGAGCTTCTTGCCCCGGCGCGGCTTGGCCTCGCACCCGCCGAACACCGCGGTGCCCTTCACCCGCACCACCGGCGCGTACGGGTCCGCCGCGGTCTGCTCCTTGACGTCGAAGCCGCCGAAGATGCCGACGCCGCCGCCGTGCAGGCTGACGTTCTCCGGCACCTTGATCTCCACCCCGCCGAAGATCGCGACCACGTCGATCACCACCTCGGGCGACTCGAACACGGCGTCGGTGAGGTCGATCTCGACCCCGCCGAAGATCGCCACGGCCCGCAGGTTGGACCCCACCCGCCACCGCCCCTTGCGGGACGAACCGCCGAAGACCGCCAGCATGGTCGGCGCCTCGTTGCGGGCCGGCAGCCGCACCGGGCCCTCCGGCCGCGGAGCGCCGGCCGGCTCCGGGGCGCCCAGCGGCGGCTTCGCGAAGGAGATCTCGCGGTGCACCGGGAGGTCCCGGGTCAGCGGCACGAGCTCGCCCAGGGTCTTGGCGCCGTAGGCCGCCTCGATCCGCTCGGCGTGCTCGTCGACGTCCAGCCGCCCCTCGGCGTAGGCGTCGCGCAGCAGCTCGGCCACCCGTTCGCGGTCCGCGTCCGAGGCCCGCATCTCGGCCTGCGCCACCGGGGCGTGCGCGGGCCGCGCGGGCGGCGTCGCCGCGGGCTTGGTCATCGGTACGGGCCCCTGCCCCTGATCGTCCATCTGCTGGTCCTGCGGGTCCTTCGACGGCGAGTTGTCCACGGGGGCAAGCCTAGTCAACGGGCCCGCCCCGAACCCACCCCCGGGTGACCCTGGTCACGCAGGCGGACCTTCCCGCGTGCGGGATATCGGCGGGTCCTACCCTTGAGGGTGCTTTCGCCCCTCCAGGGTGCTTCGCCGACGCAGCCGGAACACCGGCAACACTGGACACCTAAGGACCGCCCCCATGGCTCCCACGCCGGACTTCGAGTACAGCGACCTGCTCCCCCTGGGCGCTGACCCGACCCCCTACCGCAAGCTCACCTCCGAAGGCGTCTCCACCTTCGAGGCCGGCGGCCGCACCTTCCTCCAGGTCGAGCCCGAGGCCCTGCGGCTGCTCACCGCCGAGGCGATGCACGACATCTCGCACTACCTGCGCCCCGCCCACCTCGCCCAGCTGCGCCGCATCCTGGACGACCCGGAGGCCAGCCCGAACGACCGCTTCGTCGCGCTGGACCTGCTGAAGAACGTCAACATCTCGGCCGGCGGCATCCTGCCGATGTGCCAGGACACCGGCACCGCCATCGTCATGGGCAAGCGCGGCCAGAACGTGCTCACCGCGGGCGGCGACGAGGCCGCGATCGCGCGCGGCGTCTTCGACGCGTACACCAGGCTGAACCTGCGCTACTCCCAGATGGCCCCGGTCACCATGTGGGACGAGAAGAACACCGGCAACAACCTGCCGGCGCAGATCGAGCTGTACGCGACCGACGGCGACGCCTACAAGTTCCTCTTCATGGCCAAGGGCGGCGGCTCGGCCAACAAGTCGTACCTGTACCAGGAGACCAAGGCGATCCTGAACGAGGCCAGCATGCTCTCGTTCCTGGAGCAGAAGATCCGCTCGCTGGGCACCGCGGCCTGCCCGCCGTACCACCTGGCGATCGTGATCGGCGGCACCAGCGCCGAGTTCGCGCTGAAGACCGCCAAGTACGCCTCCGCGCACTACCTGGACAACCTGCCGACCTCCGGCGACGCGAAGACCGGCCACGGCTTCCGCGACCTGGAGCTGGAGGCCAAGGTCACCGAGCTGACCCAGAAGATCGGCATCGGCGCCCAGTTCGGCGGCAAGTACTTCTGCCACGACGTGCGGGTCGTCCGCCTGCCGCGCCACGGCGCCTCGCTGCCCGTCGCGATGGCCGTCTCCTGCTCGGCGGACCGCCAGGCGCTCGGCAAGATCACCGCCGAGGGCGTCTTCCTGGAGCAGCTGGAGACCGACCCGGCGAAGTACCTGCCGGACACCACCGACGAGCACCTCGACGACGACGTGGTGCGCATCGACCTCGACCAGCCGATGTCCGCGATCCGCGCCGAGCTCTCCAAGTACCCGGTGAAGACCCGCCTCTCGCTCACCGGCACCCTGGTCGTCGCCCGCGACATCGCGCACGCCAAGATCAAGGAGCGCCTGGACGCCGGCGAGGGCATGCCCAAGTACCTCCAGGACCACCCGGTCTACTACGCCGGCCCGGCCAAGACCCCCGAGGGCTACGCCTCCGGCTCCTTCGGCCCGACCACCGCCGGCCGGATGGACTCCTACGTCGACCAGTTCCAGGCCGCCGGCGGCTCGATGGTCATGCTCGCCAAGGGCAACCGCTCCAAGCAGGTCACCGACGCCTGTGCCCGGCACGGCGGCTTCTACCTCGGCTCCATCGGCGGCCCCGCCGCCCGCCTCGCCCAGGACTGCATCAAGAAGGTCGAGGTCCTGGAGTACGCCGAGCTCGGTATGGAGGCCGTCTGGCGCATCGAGGTCGAGGACTTCCCGGCCTTCATCGTCGTCGACGACAAGGGCAACGACTTCTTCCGCGAGACCACCGAGGGCCCGCTCATCACCAGCCTCCGCGTGCGCTCCAAGGAGTAGCCCCCCGCTTCCGCTTCCGCCACCGCCCCGGCCGCGCCCCGCGCGCCCGGGGCGGTGGCGTCCCGGGCGAATTCCCTCGCCGCCGGTACCGGATTCCCGTACCATTCCGGTACGGGAATCCGGTACCGGAACGAGAGGCAGGCCGATGACGATCAGCGCCAGCGACGCACGCTCCCAGCTCTTCCCGTTGATCAAGAAGGTCAACGACGACCACGTCCCGATAAGGATCACCTCCCGGGGCGGGGACGCCGTGCTGATGTCCGCCGAGGACTACGACGCGTGGCAGGAGACGATCTACCTGCTGCGCTCCCCCGCCAACGCCCGTCGCCTCATGGAGGCCGTCGCCCGCGACAAGGCCGGGCACCCCGGGGTCACCAGGACCGTGGAGGAACTGGAAGCCCTGGCGGGTGAGGTGTGAGGAGTGTCCATTTCGACCCGGACGCCTGGGAGGACTTCCTGTTCTGGCTCGCCTCCAACCGGAAGATGGCTCAGCGGATCACCCGGCTCGTCGGCGAGATCCAGCGCGACCCGTTCGGCGGGATCGGGAAGCCGGAGCCGCTGAAGGGCGACCTGGCCGGCTACTGGTCGCGCCGGATCGACGACGAGCACCGCCTCGTCTACCGGGCCGACGACAAGGAAGTGAAGATCCTCAAAGCCCGCTACCACTACCAGTGAGACCGGTGGGTCGCGGAACAGCCGCCGCCGGTCAGGCGTCGAAGTCGTACTCCAGGACGTAGGAGGCCGCGTCGAGGGTCATCTCGTTCAGCTCGACGACCTGGCCCTCGTCGGCGAAGGCGGTGCGGCAGATGAGGATGACGGGAGTACCGGCGGAGAGTCCCAGGCGGGCCGTCTCCTCGGCGTTCGGCATCCGGGAGCGGACCTCCTCGCGGAAGTGCACCGGCTTGGCCCCGATCTCGGCCAGCCGGGCGTAGGTGCCGCCCGGGCCGGTGTCCTCGCGGGTGATCGCGGTGCCCGCGACCAGGCCCGCCGGCAGGTAGGAGGTCGACAGCAGGACCGGCTTGCCGTCCAGCACGAAGCGCCGATGCCGCACGCACATCGGCTCGCCCGGGTCGACGCCGAGCACCCGGGCCACGTGCTCCGGCGCGCCCTGCTCGGTGACCGCGACCTGGTCGACGACGAGGCTGCGGCGGTCGATGTCGGCCGACCATATCGAGCGGCCGGAACCCCACTGGCCCTGGGCGAGCCGCTGGATCCCGCGCCGGCGCAGCGGCCGGAAGTCCCGGACGAAGACGCCCGCCCCGCGGCGGGCCTCGGCGATGCCCTCGCTCTGCAGGACGCCGAGCGCCTGGCGGGCGGTCATCCGGGCCACGCCGTACGCGTCCATCAGGTCGTTCTCGCCGGGGAGCCGGTCGCCGGCGCGGTACTCGCCGGCGTCGATGGCCGCCTTCAGCGCGTCGGCGATCCGTTGGTACTTGGGCTGCTTCTCGCCGCTGCTGCTGCCGGCCATCGCCTTCTCCCTCGTCCTCCGCCAGAAATGGTAGGCGCGCCTACGGTCCGCGGTCAGCCGATAGGACCGGTTCGACCGTTGACATCTCTAGAGATATTAGCTTCTCTAGAGATGCTGGGTAGTCGCCGAGCAGAGCCGAACCGAGCCAAGCCACGACAGCGACCAGGGCCGGCCACCACCGTCGCCGCGCCCGCACCGGAGCAGCAAGGAGCAGCGCGGTGAGCATTCGGAAGCGCGCCGCCGCGGCCTACCGGCCGCGGGCGGGGGAATCCGTCCTCGACACCAGGACCGGGCGCACCGGCATCTACATGGACACCGTCGGTGGGGAGCACTACCTCCGACCGCCCGAGGGCGGCTGCGAGTGGACCGCCCGCCCCGAGCACGTCACCCCCGCGGCCCCGGCCGGGGGCGGGGGCGCCGACACCGATCCGGCGGGGCGCGGCGGGCCCGCCGGACGCGCCGGCCCCGCGGCCGCCGCCCCCGCCCGCGCGGCCTGACGCCCGCGCCCGGGGGCAACCCCACCGGCGGAATCCGGCCACCGGGCCCTCGCCCGGACGTGCGAGTGCCCCGCACCGCCGGGACGGCGGGGTGCGGGGCACTCGGATGGTGTGTGGGCTACGGGTGACCGGCGATGACTCCGGCGGAGGCGCCGGTGGCCGTCACGAGGTAGCCGGTGGTCACCACGATCGTCGAGACGGCGACGACCGCGAGGCGACGGAGCGTGTTCAAGCGTTCCCCCCTGGAACTGCCGGTACCCGCTTACGGGTGGCTGGCGATGACGCCCTGCGGCTCGCGCTCGGTGGCCGCCCCGCCGTCGCCCGCCTCCTCGGTCTCCGCGAGGTACTGTGCCTCGTCGCCGAAGAAGTCGTCCTCCAGGTCGGCCTTGCGATCGGCGGAGGGCTCGGCGTAATCGGCCTGGTCCGAGGTCGCGGCGACCGCGCCCTCGACGACCTGGCCGGCCTGCTCGGCGACGGCCTCGCCGGCCGGCACCGTCGCCACGGGGGACTCACTCTGGTCGTTGGCCATGCGTCGGCCGCCTTTCGGTCATCAAACTGTCTTCCGCCCCACCGGATTGGCGCGGGCACGGGCTCAGTATCGTAGGGTTGATTAAATGTCCGATAAACATCGTGCGGCTGACCGTGCCGTCCGGCAGAGTCGGCCCCCCGCCTAAGCTGAGGCCACCACCGAGGGCGGAACCGCCGAGCGCCCTACCGGGAAATCGACACCAGGCCATCGGGGGACCACATGGAGTTGCGGGAGACGCCGCCTGCACCGGCGCTGCGCTTCCAGGTACTCGGTCCGGTCCAGGCCTGGCTCGACGGCGGACAGCTCGCCCTCGGCTCACCGCAGCAGCAGGCCGTCCTGACGATGCTTCTGCTGCACGCCGGACGCCCGGTGACCACCCAGGACCTCGTCGACGGCCTCTGGGGCGACCGACCGCCCGCCCAGGCCGTCGCGGCGCTGCGCACCTACGTCTCCCGGCTGCGCTCGGTCATCGAGCCCCGCCGCGAGGTGCGGCGGCCGGCCGAGTTCCTGGTCTCCGTCGCCGACGGCTACGCCCTGCACATCCCGGGCGAGGCCCTCGACATGACGGTCTTCGAGCAGCTCGCCGCCGAGGCCGCGACCGCCCGCAACGCCGGGGACCTCGACAACGCCCACCGCCTGCTGGTCCGCTCGCTCGCCCTGTTCGCCGGCCGGCCGCTCACCGGCGTCCCCGGCCCGTACGCGGACGCCCAGCGGCTGCGGCTGGGCGAGCGCCAGGTCTCGGTCGCCGAGGAGCGCTGCGCGCTCGCCCTCGACATCGGCCTGCACGCCGAGGTCGTCGGCGAGTTGAACACGCTCACCGCCGAGCACCCGCTGCGCGAGCGGCTGCGCGAGCTGCTGATGCTCGCGCTGTACCGCTGCGGCCGGCAGGCCGAGGCGCTCGGCGTCTACACCGACACCCGCAAGCTGCTGATCGACGAGCTGGGCGTCGAACCGGGCGCCGGGCTCTCCACCATGCACGCCCGGATCCTCGCCGCGGACCCGGCACTGACGCTTCCCGCCGCGCCCGCGGCGCCCGCCGCCGCCCGCGAGGAGGGCCCCGCCGCTCCGCCCGCCCCGGCCCCGGCCCAACTGCCCGCCGACGTGTCGGACTTCAGCGGCCGCTCGGAGATGGTGTCCGATCTGTCGGCCGTGCTGATGAACGCCACCGGCCAGGCCGTCGTGGTCACCTCGCTGGCCGGCATCGGCGGGGTCGGGAAGACCACGCTCGCGGTGCACGTCGCCCACCGGGTGCGCGCGGAGTTCCCGGACGGGCAGCTCTACGTCGACCTGCGCGGCGCCGGCGCCTCGCCCGCCGACCCGGCGGTGGTGCTCGGCGACTTCCTGCACGCCCTGGGCGTCACCGAGAACCCGGACTCGCTGGAGCAGCGCGCCGCCCTCTACCGCTCGCTGCTCGCGAGCCGGCGGATGCTGATCCTGCTGGACAACGCCCAGGACGCCGAGCAGATCCGGCCGCTGATCCCGGGGGTCTCCAGCTGCGCGGTGCTCGCCACCAGCCGCTCCCGGCTGGCCGGCATCCCCGGCGCGCACCTGGTGGACGTCGAGGAGCTGACGCCGGAGGAGGCGCTGGCGCTGTTCTCCGCGATCGTCGGCGAGCAGCGCGTCGCCGCCGAACCGGAGGCGGCCATGGCGGTGGTGACCGCCTGCGGCTTCCTGCCGCTCGCCGTCCGGATCGCCGCGGCCCGGCTCGCCAGCCGTCCGCGGTGGAGCGTTTCGGACCTCGCCCGCCGCTTAGCCGATCAGCGCCGGCGCCTGGACGAGCTCCAGCTCGGCAACCTCGCCGTGGAGACCACCATCGGCCTCGGCTACGGCCAGCTCTCCCCCGCCGAGGCCCGCGCCTTCCGCCTGCTCTCGGTGGTGGACTCGCCGGACCTGCCGCTGCCGGCGGTGTCGGCGCTGCTCGGGGTGGACGAGGCCGAGGCCGAGGACCTCGCCGAGGCGCTGGTCGAGGCCAACATGCTGGAGACCTTCTCCGCGGGCCGCTACCGGTACCACGACCTGCTCCGGCTCTACGCGCAGCGGCAGAACGAGCGGGTCGGGGACCTCGACGAGCAACGGGCCGCCGTCCTGCGGCTGCTCGACCTGCTGCTCGCCACGGTCCGCAACGCCGCCCAGGCCATCGAGCCCGACGACCAGCTGCCCGAGCCGCTGAACGCCCCGGGCTCCGCCGGCGTCCCGCTGATCACCAGCGAGTACGCGCAGGAGTGGATCAGGGCCGAGATCGGCCTGCTGCTCAGCTCGGTCGAGGCGGCCGTCCAGGGGCCGAGCGGGCTGCTGCGGCCAGCCGTCGACCTGCTGATCATCCTGGACAGCCTGGTGGAGGACCCGACGCACGGGCCCCGGGTCCGCCGGATGCTGGAGGCGGCCGAGCGGAGCGCGGAGGAGCACGGGGACGCCGCGGCGCTCGCCCGGGTGCACTTCGCCTTCGGCACCCTGCAGTCCGTCACCGGCGACTTCCAGAGCTCCGAGCGGTCGCTGCGCAAGAGCCTGGACCTGCTGGGCCCCGCGGACATGACCGTCATGCGCTCGATGGCGGCCAACACCCTCGGCATCATCCTGAGCCTGGGCAGCCGCCCGGCCGAGGCGGCGCCGTTCTTCGAGCAGGCCCTGGTCATCAGCCGCGTCGTCGGCGCCCCGATCGGCGAGGCGCGGCTGCTCGCCAACCTCGCCCGGGCCCAGCTCGGGCTCGGGCAGGTCGAACAGGCCGTCCGCTCGGTCACCGAGGCGGTCGCCACCGCGCGCGCCTCGAAGAACGGCCCCTGCCTGGCCGACACGCTGTACCAGCTCGGCGTGGTCCTCTCCTCCGCCGACGACCCCGCGACCGCCGCCGAGCACCTGCGCGAGGCGCACCGGCTCTACCGGTCGCAGCAGAACCGGCTGCGCGAGGGCTACACGCTCGCCCGGCTCTCCTCCTCGCTGCTCGCCGCCGGCCAGCAGGCCGAGGCCGCCGAGGCGGCGGAGGAGTCCCTGGCGATCGGGCTGGAGATGGACTCCGCCTACTGCCAGGGCCTGGCCGACGCCGCGCTGGGCGAGGCCCTGCTCTCCCTCGCCCAGCCCGCACGTGGTCTGGCGTGCCTGCGCGAGGCCCACGCCATCTTCACGCGGCTCGGTGTGCCCGAGGCCTCCCCCGTGGCGGACCTCATCTCCCAGCAGCACACCGAGCCCCTCTCTCCCCCCGCGCCGTAAGGCCTCCGCTCCCCCGTGTCCCCCCTGGAGGCCTTCCCCCGTGAGCGTCCGGCGCTGGACTCCACTGTGCACCGACCCGATTGACGTTCAATAAACGCCTGCTTGTCGGCCCGGTGATCGACGAAACCGCAGGTCGGCGCGGGTGCGGCGGCCGACCGTACGGCGCGCGGCAATCGACCGCGCCACCCCGGCGTGCGCCCCGCGCTTCCGGGGAGGGGACGATGTCGGCCAACCGCCGCGAGTTGGCCGGAAACGGACCCCACGGCGGAGTGATCACGCATATTCTCGGATGCCAGTACACACACGGGTGCCCTTCTCCGGTGAAGCAATCCGGAAAAGGCAGCGCGGCGGCGCTCCCGCAGTGCAGAGTGTCTCTGTGCAAAGAGTCTGTGCAGAGTGTCAGCGTGCAGTCAGCGTGGCAATGCAGTCATTGTGACGCGGGGAGCGTGACGTACCGCCACCGGCAGCGGGCCGGCGGGGCAGCGCCGCGGCGCCGGGAGCAGACGGCGGTCCGGCCCCGCGCCTCGTCCAGCCGACCGGAGGCCCGGCCGGAAAGGTGCCTCTCAATCGTGACGACCGGACAGATATCGGATCCGTTCCCCGTCGACGAGGACGCGGGTGGCGACGACGGGTCCGAGGTCCTGCGCCGCCGCGCCGCGCGCGCCCTGCAGGCGGTGGCCTTCGACACCATCGGCACCGGCTACGCGGAGGCGTTCCCCTCGAAGGACGGACAGCTGGCCTGCGGGCGCCGGCTGCTGGCCGCGCTGGAGCCGGGCGCCGCGGTGCTGGACGTCGGCTGCGGCAGCGGCGACCCGACCGTCCGCCAGCTGACCGCGGCCGGGATGCGGGTCACCGGGGTGGACCTCTCGGACGTCATGCTGAACCTGGCCCGGCAGGCCCGCCACCCGGGCCCGCACCCGCCCGTCCTGCACCGCATGGACATGTACGACCTCGCCACCGAGCGCGCCCGCTCCGCCTGGAACGTGCCCCGGCTCGGCCCCGCCGGGCGCGGCACCTTCGACGCGGTCACCGCCTTCTTCTCGCTGATCCTGCTCCCCCAGGACGAGATCCCCACCGTGCTCGGCCGGCTGCGGGACCTGCTGCGGCCCGACGGGCTCCTGGCGCTCGGTATGGTCGAGGCGGACCTCGACCACGTTCCCCTGCCGTTCCTCGGCCGGGAGCTGCGGATCAGCGGATACCTGCGGGAGGATCTCGAACGGGTCCTGCTGGCCGCCGGGTTCACGGTCGAGGAGCAGGAGGGGCGTCCCTACGCACCCGCCAGCACCTCGCTGCCGCCGGAGGAGCAGCTCTTCCTCCGGTGTCGGCGGGCCGGCTGACCGGCCGGACCGCGGACCCGGGCAGGCCACAGGCAGACCACAGGCAGTCCCCCGACAGACCACAGACCGTACCGATCCCCAGGACAGGCACCCGTGCGCGACCAGCTCAATCCCGAGGCCGGAGAGCCGCCTGCCCTGCCGACCCCGCGCCGTCCGTCGTCGCCCCCGGAACACGTCCCCGAGCGCCTCGCCTACCTCGACTCCGCGACCCGGCGGATCAACAGCGCCCTCGACCTGGCCGCCACCCTGCGCAACGTCGGCCGGGTGCTGGTCCCCGCCCTCGCCGACGCCGCCGTCGTCCATCTGCGCGACCCGCTGCCCAACGTCGAGCGCGAGCCCGGCTTCCCCGAGCAGCTGCGGATCCACCACAGCCAGGGCACCCGGCTGGGCCGGCGCGGCCGCCCGGCCGGCGACGACCGCCGCGACCGCTACGGGAGCCGCTACGGCGCCCGCTCCACCGCCGACCCCGGCCCGGCCACCCCGGTCACCCGCGGCGGCGCGCTCGCCCACACCCTGCTCAGCCGCCGCCCCGCCGAGGCGGTCGTGCTCGGCTCCGGCGAGGACGGCGGCCGCGCCCGCACCACCGAGCTGCTGCGCGAACTGTACGGCTCCCGCGGCCTGGCCCGGCTCAGCCCGGGGACGTCGGTGCTCGCCCTGCCGCTGCGCGGGCGCAAGACCGTCCTGGGCCTGCTGGTGCTGATCCGGCGCCCGTCCGCGAAGAGCGGCCGGCCCTCCTTCGACGCCACCGACACCGCCACCGCCGCCCACCTCGCCACCCAGGCCGGGCTGGCCGTCGACACCGCGCTGCGCTATGCCCGCGAGTGGGAGATAGCCAACGAGCTCCAGCGCAGCATGCTGCCGCTGCGGCTGCCCCAGCCGCACGGCGTCCGGCTCGCCCAGCGCTACCTGCCCGGCGAGCGCGGCGCCCAGGTCGGCGGCGACTGGTACGACGCCGTCCCGCTGCCCGGCAACCGGGTGGCCCTGATCGTCGGCGACGTGATGGGCCACTCGCTCACCTCGGCCGCCATCATGGGCCAGCTGCGCACCAGCGCGCAGACCCTGGCCGCGCTCGACCTGCCGCCGCACGAGGTGCTCTACCACCTGGACGAGCAGGCCCAGCGGCTCGGCCGCGAACAGCACCTGGCGACCTGCGTCTACGCCGTCTACGACCCGATCGCCAACCGGGTGGTGCTCGCCAACGCCGGCCACGTGCCGCCGGTGCTCGTCCAGCCCGACGGCGCGGCCGAGCTGCTCGACCTGGAGGCGGGCGCGCCGATCGGCGTCGGCGGGGTCGACTTCTCCTCCGTCGAACTGCCCGCGCCGCCCGGCTCGGCCCTGCTGCTGTTCACCGACGGCCTGGTGGAGACCCGCAACCGGCCGCTCAGCGACGGCCTCGAACTGCTCCGCGCCCGGCTCGCCGGCGCCCACCGGCACGCGCCCGAGCACCTCTGCCAGGAGGCGCTGCGGATCCTGCCGCCCGGCGACCGGGGCGACGACATCGCGCTGCTGGCCGCCTGCTTCGACGGCATCCCGGCCGGGGACGTCGCGCACTGGTACCTCCAGCCGCGCAACGAGACCCCGGGGCGGGCCCGCCGGCTGGCCGCGCACACCCTGCGCCGCTGGGGCCTGGAGGAGCTGACCGAGGCGACCGAGCTGATGGTCAGCGAGCTGGTCACCAACGCCGTCCAGCACGCCACCCGCCCGGTGACGCTGAGCCTGGTCCGCACCACGCGGCTGCGCTGCGAGGTCGGCGACGACAGCCCGCTGCTGCCCCGGCCGCGCCGGACCGGGCCGGAGGACGAGCGCGGGCGGGGCCTGCAGATCGTGGCCCGGTGCGCCGAGCGCTGGGGTGCGACCCGGCTGGGCACCGGCAAGGTGGTCTGGTTCGAGCAGCGGCTGCCGTGACGCACGGGGCCGCCCCGGGCGCGGTGCGCCGGGGGGCGGCCCTCGGTCCTGCCCG
The DNA here is from genome assembly GCF_042799475.1 of Kitasatospora sp. NPDC057692. Classification (NCBI taxonomy): domain Bacteria; kingdom Bacillati; phylum Actinomycetota; class Actinomycetes; order Kitasatosporales; family Streptomycetaceae; genus Kitasatospora; species Kitasatospora sp. NPDC057692. The sequence continues at coordinate 23,284 of NZ_JBHVIV010000028.1, forward strand.
GGTCCGTCAGACCCGCTCGGACAGCTTCGTCTCCCGGGCGGCGGCGCTCCCGGCCGGCTCCAGCCGGGCCATCAGCTGCTCGCCCTCCATGTCCACCCGCGGCACCACCCTGTCCAGGCGCTTCGGGAACCACCAGGCGGCCCGGCCGAACAGCGCCATCGCGGCCGGCACCAGGGCCATCCGCACCACGAAGGCGTCCACGAACACGCCCACCGCGAGCGCGAAGCCGATCGGCTGGACGATCGGGTCGTGGCCGAAGACGAACGAGCCGAAGACCGCGATCATGATCAGCGCGGCCGCGGTGACCACCCGGGCGCCGTTGCGCACCCCGGCCACCACCGCCTCGCGCGGCGCCATGCCGTGCACGTGGTGCTCCTTCATCCCGGAGACCAGGAACAGCTCGTAGTCCATCGCCAGCCCGAACAGCACGCCGATCAGCAGGATCGGCACGAAGCTGACCACCGGGCCGACCTTCGGCACGTCGATCAGGCCGTCCAGCCAGCCCCACTGGTAGACCGCGACGACGGCGCCGAGCGAGGCCGTGATGGAGAGCAGGAAGCCCGCGACCGCCTTCAGCGGCACCAGCACCGAGCGGAAGGCCAGCGCCAGCAGCACCAGCGCGATGCCCGTGATCACCGCGACGAACGGCGGCAGCGCGTCGGCGAGCTTGGCGGAGACGTCGATGTTGGCGGCGGTGGTGCCGGTGACGTCGATCCGCGCACCGGTCCCGGCCTGGAGCGCGTCGCGCTGGCCGCGGATGTCGGTGACCAGCTGCCGGGTGTCGGCGTGGTCCGGGCCGGTCTTCGGGATGACCGGGACGAGCGCGGTGCCGCTCGCCCCGTCGAGCTGCGGCGGGAGCAGGGTCTGCACGCCGGGCAGCGCGGCGAGCCGGCCCGCCACGTCCTGCACCGCCCGCTCCGGCTGCGCGGTGCCGGCGGCGTCGACGACGACCACCAGCGGGGCGTTGAAACCGGGGCCGAAGCCGCGGTCCACCAGGTCGTACGCGGTACGGGCGTCGGTGCCCTCGGCCTGCGAGCCGCCGCCGGGCAGACCGAGGGTGAGGCTCGCGGCGGGCACGGCGAGCGCGACCAGCGCGGTGAGGCCGGCCAGCAGGACGGCGAGCGGGCGGCGGACCACGAAGCCCGCCCAGCGCTCGCCGAGCGTCGTGCGCCCGCCGGTCCGCAGCGCGCGCCGCCAGACCGGCAGCCGGTCGATGCCGCGGCCGGCGAAGCCGAGCAGGGCGGGCAGCAGGGTGATCGCGACGAGCACCGCGATCACGACGGCGCCGGAGGCGGCCAGGCCCATCACGGTCAGGAACGGCACCCCGGCGACGGCCAGGCCGGCCAGCGCGGCGACGACGGTGAGGCCGGCGAAGACCACCGCGCTGCCGGCGGTCGCGTTGGCGCGGGCCGCGGCCTCCTCCGGCTCCAGCCCCTCGGCGAGGTGGCGGCGGTGCCGGGAGAGGATGAACAGGGCGTAGTCGATGCCGACCGCGAGTCCCACCATCAGCGCCAGCACCGGCGCGGTGGAGATGACCTCGAACGAGCCCGCCACGGTGAACACCCCGGCCATCGCGACACCGACCCCGATCAGGGCGGTGACCAGCGGGAGTCCGGCCGCGACCAGCGACCCCAGGGTGACCACCAGGACCACCCCGGCCACGATCAGGCCGATCACCTCGCCGCCGTCGACCTGGGCCATCTGGTTGTAGGCGTCTCCGCCGAAGGCGACCGTGACCCCGGCCGCGCGGGCCGGGTCCGCCGCCGCCCGGACGGCGTCGCGCTGCTGGTCGGTGACGTCGCCGAGCGCGCCGTCGAAGGAGACCAGGCCCAGCGCGACCTTGCCGTCCGGGGAGAGCGCGCCGGTGGTGTACGGGTCGGGGATGCCCGCGACGCCGGGGACCGCGGCGATCCGGGCGACCGCCTCGCCGACCGCCCTGGCGTTGTCGGGGGCGGCGATGCCGCCGGGCGCCTCGGTGGCGAAGACCACCTGGGCGGAGCCGTGGCCCTGCTCGGGGAAGGTGCCCTTGATCCGGTCCAGGGTGGCCTGGGCCTCGGTGCCCGGGACCTTGAACTCCTCGGAGGTCGCGCCCCCGAAGGCCGCCGCCGCGCCGCCGACGGCGATCAGCAGGGCCAGCCAGACGGCGAGCACGGTACGCCTGCGGCGGAAGCAGAGGCGGCCCAGGCGGTACAGGTACGTGGCCATGCGTGCACCTTCGGGTCGGGTCGTCGGGGCTGGTCGCCCAGTCGTCCGCACCACCGTACGCGCAACTTGTTCACGTGACAAAGTCGAATGACGAGAGCGTGTGACGCAATCGTTCGATCTGGTTGCCTGAACATGGCGATACCCTGGCCCAATGGCTCATGTCCCGGCCGCCGAACGGCGCCCCCAACTCATCCAGGCCGCCATCGACCTGATGGCCCGCGAGGGCGTGGCCGCCGGCAGCACCCGCGCCATCGCGGCGGAGCTGGGCGTGGCACAGGCGACGGTGCACTACACCTTCGGCACCAAGAAGGACCTCTACCGGGCCGTCGTCGAGCAGCTGACCGCCGAGTTCATCAACCAGGTGCGGGCGTCCGCGCCCGCCGAGGGCCCGTTCGGCGAGCAGATCCGCACGATGGTCTACGCCCTGTGGGACAGCGCCGTCGGCGAGCGCGGCAAGTGCGCGCTGATCACCGAGTTCTCCGCGCTGGCGCTGCGCGACCCGGACCTGCAGGAGATCATGCGGGCGGTGCAGCACGAGATCGAGGCCACCGCCGCCGAGCTGCTCACCGGGCTCGCCGCCGCCCACGGGCAGCCGCTGCCGCTTCCCGCCCGGGAGGTCTCGGTGTACTTCCTGGCCGGCTTCAACGGGCTGACCGACCGCTACCTGGTCCTCAAGGCCGCCGGCGAGGACCCGGAGGAGGAGTCCCGCCGGGCGCTCGACCTGCTGGTCGCCACCACGGTCGGCCTCTGCCTCGGCGCGCCCGCGCAGGCCTGACGGCCTGCCCTACGGTTCGACGATCCGGACCGGCAGTTCGACCAGCACCTCGCGCAGCGTGGCGGCGAAGCGGTCGTACTCGGCGCTGCGGGCCGAGCCCGTCCGGGTGGCGAGGCCGATCCGGCGCCCCGGCGCGGGCGCGGCGAAGCGGACGGCGGCCAGCCGGTCGGTGCGGCCCGCCTCGACGTCCAGCGCCGTGGCGGGCAGCAGGGTCACCCCGAGGCCGCCGGCCACCAGCTGCACCAGGGTGGACAGGCCCGCCGCCCGGGTGGTGGAGCCGGCCTGGTCGGCGCCGACCTCGCGGCAGATGTCGAGGGCCTGGTCGCGCAGGCAGTGGCCCTCCTCCAGTAGCAGCACGTCCAGGTCGAGCAGCACGTCGCGCGGTACGTCGACCCGGCCGGCCAGCTCGTGGTCGGGCGGGGCGACCAGGACGAAGTCCTCGTCGAACAGCGGGATGTCCCGGGTCGGCGCGCTGCCGCCGGCCGGCAGTGCCAGCAGCAGCACGTCCAGCCGCCCGGCGGCCAGCCCCTCCAGCAGCGAGGGCGTCCGCTCCTCGTGGACGTGCAGCTCCAGGTCCGGGTAGCGGTCGCGGACCAGCCGCAGCACGGTCGGCAGCAGGTAGGGCGCGACGGTCGGGATGACGCCCAGGTGCAGCGGCCCGGTGAACGGGCGGCGGGCGGCCTCCACCTCCTCGGTGAGCGCCTGCAGCGAGGCGAGCACCCGGCGCGAGTGCTCCAGTACGCGCTCCCCCAGTGGAGTGATCATGACCCGGCGCGTCGTACGCTCGACGAGCTGCGCGCCCAGCGACTCCTCCAGCGCCGCGACCGCCCCGGAGAGCGCCGGCTGGCTCGTCCCGGTGGCCGCCGCGGCCTCCCGGAAGTGCCGGTGCTCGGCCACCGCCACGAAGGCCTTGAGCTGGGCGACCGTGGGGGTGCGGGGGCTGCGCGGGGTGGCGTTCGCCACAGCGGCGTCGGGTTTGCGGGCGGGGGCCTTGCGACGGGCGGGGCGGGAGGGGGGCGCGGGGCTGTTGATAACTCTCTCCGATCAGACACATCGAGTGTAGCTATTTCCCTGATCAGTCCACGATGTGGAATGGTGGAAGCCGTTCCGCAAACCGGACAAACTCCCCACCCCTCACAGGAGAAGCGAACGTGCTGACGATCGGCGACCAGTTCCCGGCCTACAACCTCAAGGGCGTGGAAGGCCCGTCCGCTGACAAGCTGGAGTTCAAGGACTACACCTCGGAGGACCAGAACGGCTGGAAGGTCGTCTTCTTCTGGCCCATGGACTTCACCTTCGTCTGTCCGACCGAGATCGCCGCGTTCGGCAAGCTGAACGAGGAGTTCGCCGACCGCGACGCCAAGATCTTCGGCGTCTCCGGCGACTCGGAGTTCGTGCACCACGCCTGGCGCAAGGACCACAAGGACCTGAACGACCTGCCGTTCCCGATGCTGGCCGACATCAAGCACGACCTGATGCGCGCCTGCGGCGTCGAGAACGCGGACGGCACCGCCCAGCGCGCCGTCTTCATCGTGGACCCGAACAACGAGATCCAGTTCGCCATGGTGACCGCCGGCTCCGTCGGCCGTAACCCCAAGGAGGTCCTGCGGGTGCTGGACGCCCTGCAGACCGACGAGCTGTGCCCGTGCAACTGGAACAAGGGCGAGGACACCCTCGACGCCCAGGCCCTCCTGGCGGGCTGACCCATGGCCCTCGACGACCTGAAGTCCGCCCTCCCGGACTACGCCAAGGACCTCAAGCTCAACCTGGGCTCGGTCATCGGCAACTCCGACCTCCCCGCCCAGCAGCTGTGGGGCACCGTCCTCTCCTGCGCGATGGCCACCCGCAGCCCCGCCGTCCTGCGCGCGCTGGAGCCCGAGGCCAAGGCCAACCTCTCCCCGGAGGCGTACAACGCCGCCAAGGGCGCGGCCGCGATCATGGGGATGAACAACGTCTACTACCGGACGCTGCACCTGCTCTCCGACAAGGAGTACAGCAGCATGCGGGCCGGTCTGCGGATGAACATCATCGGCACTCCGGGCGTCGAGAAGGTCGACTTCGAGCTCTGGTGCTTCGCGGTCTCCGCGATCAACGGCTGCGGCCAGTGCCTCGACTCCCACGAGGCCGTGCTGCGCAAGGCCGGCGTCGACCGCGAGGTCGTCCAGGCCTCGATGAAGATCGCCGCCGTCCTCCAGGCCGTCGCCGGCGTCCTCGACTCCGAGGCCGCCCTCGCGACCGTCACCGCCTGACCCGCACCACCCCGAACGGGCCCCTCCCCCGGACTCCCCCCGAGTCCCGGCGAGGGGCCCGTTCGCGTGCGGGGGGCGTGGGGAGGTCAGGGGGCCGGGGAGGTCAGGGAGTCGGGGGGCGGGTGGCGGCTTCGCGGGCGGCTTCGAGGGCGGTGAAGACGGCCTGGCCGGCCTCGTTGCGGCGGCGGAGATGGGTGACCACGGTGTTGGTGACGGCGATCAGGGGGACGGCGACGATGGCGCCGCCGATGCCGCCGATGATGGAGCCGGCGGCGACGCCGAGGACGACGCCGAGCGGGTGGACGCGGACGGCGCGGCCGAGGATCAGCGGCTGGAGCACGTGGCCCTCGATCTGCTGGACGGCGATCAGCACCACCAGCACCATCAGCGCCGTCCAGGGCGTGGTGGTGACCAGGGCGATCAGCACCGCGACCGTCCCGGTGACCAGTGCGCCGACCAGCGGGACGAAGGCGCCCAGGAAGATGATCACGGCGAGCGGCAGGGCCATCGGCACGCCGAGCAGCTGGATGCCGATGCCGATGCAGACCGCGTCGATGAAGGCCACGCAGACCGTGCCGCGGACGTAGGCGGTGAGCGTGGCCCAGGCCTTCGGCCCGGCTCCGGCCATCGCGTAGCGGGAGTGCCGGGGCAGGCCGCGCAGCGCCCAGTTCCAGATCCGCTCGCCGTCGTAGAGCAGGAAGAAGGTCGTGAAGAAGGCGAGCAGGACGGCGGTCAGCACCTCCACGGCGATCTGCGCGCCGGTGATGCTGGCCGAGGTGATCTGCTCGGTGTTGGTGCTGATCGCCTTGGTGATCTGGTTGGCGAAGTCGGTGATCTGCTGCTCGGTCAGGTGCAGCGGCCCGGTGATCAGCCAGTCCCGCAGCTGGTCGACACCGGCCTTGACCTTGCTGGTGACGGTCTCCAGGTTGGTGGTCACCTGCCAGACCACGAACCAGCCGACCAGCCCGATGCCGGCCAGCCCGCTCATGAACACCCCGCCGGCGGCCAGCGAGCGCGGCACGCCGTGGCGGCGCAGCCAGGAGACGGTGGGCTCCAGCAGCGCGGAGATCAGCAGCGAGGCGAGCACCGCGAAGGCGACCAGCCGCAGCATGTCGACGATGTAGAAGACGACGTACAGCGCGGCGCCGAGCAGCAGCAGCCGCCAGGTGGACTCGGCGGCGACCCGCAGGCCCCACGGCACCGCCTCGGCGGGGGTCGCGGGTCGGCCGAAGTGGCCGTGCGAGGGTGCGGACACCGGAGCGGGGGCGGGTGCGGGCGGGGGTGCCGGAGCAGGCGCGGGCGCGGGAACGGCGGCCGGCGCGGCGGCCTCGGTCCGCGGGCCCGGCAGCGGGTCGGCGGCCGGCGGGGCGAGCGGCGGTTCGTGGAAGTCGGCCGCCATCGCGGCCCGCCGGCGGCGTTCGATCACGGCGGCGGCGCTCGCCACCACGGCCATCCCCTTGGCCACGGCCTTGAAGGCCTGTCCGCCCCGCGCCATGCTCACAACCACTTCTGCCCGCCGGAGCCGCCCGGTGCGGCGGCACGCCGTGGATCCCGCCACGGCCGTCAGGAAGACGCTACCCGGCCGGGGGGCGGTGAGTCCGCCCGCCGGAAGGATCCGCTCGGGTTCTTCGGAGCCGATTCCGGGGCAAACCAGCACGTCCCGGGTGGTTTCAGGCGCCCGGCAGCGGGGAGGAGTCGGGCGGGAACCCGGAGCCGACTGTCGGCGGACCGGCCGGCGCGGGGAGTACCAGGACCCCTCCCCGTCCCCGCGTCCGCACCCGGGCCCGCACCGCCCGAGGGCGCACTGGTCAGCGCGGCCCGGGCGGCGCGGCCCGTCCCGCGAAAACACCGCGGCCCCCGGTCACCGGGTGGGTGACCGGGGGCCGCGGCGGCGTTCCTAGTACCAGTGGTGCGACTGCCAGAACGACCAGGCGCCGCAGGGGCTGCCGTAGCGGCTGTTCATGTAGTTCAGGCCCCACTTGATCTGGGTGGCCGGGTTGGTGCGCCAGTCGGCGCCGGCCGAGGCCATCTTGGAGCCGGGCAGCGCCTGGACCAGGCCGTAGGCGCCGGAGCTCTTGTTGGTGGCGGTGTAGTTCCAGCCGCTCTCGCGCTTCACGATCTGGCTGAAGCACTGGAACTGGGCGTCGTTGCCGACGATCTGCTGGGCCAGCTCCTGCACCGAACCGGGGCTGACCGAGACCGGCGGGGCGGAGCTGTCCGTGGCGGACATCGCCGAGCGGGCCTTGGAGCGGTTGGCGGCGGCCTCGTCGGCCTTGCGCTTCTCCTCGGCGGCCTTCGCGGCCTTCTCCGCCTCGGCCTTGGCCGCGGCCTCCTTGGCCGCGGCGTCCGCCTTGGCCTGGGCCTCGGCGGCGGCCTGCTGACGGGCCGCCTCCTCGGCGGCCTTCTGCTCGGCGGCGGCCTTGGCGGCCGCGTCGGCGGCGGCCTGCTGGGCGGATGCCTGCGTGCCGATGTTGTCGCTGATGGTCTGCGCCTGGGCGCCAGAGGGGACTTCGGCAAGCAGGGTCGCGCCGGCGACGTCGACCGTCTGCGTCGTCTTGCCCTCGCTGCCCGACGCCATGCCCACGACGGCACCGACAGCGGTGACGGCGGTGGCGGAGGCGACAGCAACTCCCCGGACCGAGATCCGAGTCACATGGTTTCCTTCCAGCATCGCCCACGCGTGACCGTACGGGCGCAACCTGCCCCTTGGCTCTGCCCTCCGTACGGTGCTGGTCACGGGAGGTACTGACCCGGCGTCCGGCCGAGGTGAGGCGACCGGGCGTTTCATTCGGGCGGCGTACGGCTCACGGTCTTCAATTGTGCGTCCACCCACCGGAGTTGGTGGACCGTCCGGGCCGGACTCCCGGCCTTCCGGAAGTCCTGCCATGCCGTACGCGGGGCCTGACAGAACCCTCACCATGCCGCACGGGGACCTGTCGACGCAATTCCCCGTTGCGTGGCGGATGTCACATTCACCGAACCGGCGTTCGCCGGACACAAAGCACTCGATGTGATGAAAAGGGACGGGGCCCGCTCCACCAGGAACGGGCCCCATGCCGGAAATTGACGCTTTTGTCGTGAATGCCCGGATCGCCGGAGATCACCGGGTCACGGGTTGACGTCCTCCAGCATCTCCGTCACCAGCGCCGCGATCGGCGAGCGCTCCGAGCGGGTCAGCGTGATGTGCGCGAAGAGCGGATGCCCCTTCAGCTTCTCCACCACCGCCACCACGCCGTCGTACCGGCCGACCCGGAGGTTGTCCCGCTGCGCCACGTCGTGGGTGAGCACCACCCGCGAGCCCTGGCCGATCCGGGACAGCACCGTCAGCAGGACGTTGCGCTCCAGCGACTGCGCCTCGTCCACGATCACGAAGGCGTCGTGCAGGGAGCGCCCGCGGATGTGGGTGAGCGGCAGGACCTCCAGCATGCCCCGGGAGATGACCTCCTCGATCACGTCGGGGGTGGTGACCGCCGAGAGGGTGTCGAAGACCGCCTGGGCCCAGGGGCTCATCTTCTCCGTCTCGGAGCCCGGCAGGTAGCCGAGCTCCTGCCCGCCGACGGCGTACAGCGGCCGGAAGACCATCACCTTGCGGTGCTGCTGCCGCTCCAGGACCGCCTCCAGGCCGGCGCAGAGCGCCAGCGCGGACTTGCCGGTTCCGGCCCGGCCGCCCAGCGAGACGATCCCGACCTCCGGGTCGAGCAGCAGGTCCAGCGCCACCCGCTGCTCGGCGCTGCGCCCGCGCAGGCCGAACGCCTCGCGCTCGCCGCGCACCAGCCGCACCCGGCCGTCGCCGGTGACCCGGCCGAGCGCCTTGCCGCGCTCGGAGGTGAGCACCAGCCCGGTGTGCACCGGCAGCTCGGCGGTGCCGTCGACGTCCACGCCGGCCTCGTGGCCGGCCGCGAACAGCGCGTCCACGTCGTCGGCCGGCACGTGCAGCTCGGCCATGCCCGTCCAGCCCGAGGTGATCGCCAGCTCGGCCCGGTACTCCTCGGCGAGCAGGCCGACCGAGGACGCCTTGATCCGCAGCGGGAGGTCCTTGGAGACGACGGTGACGTCGTACCCCTCGGCCTGCAGGTTCCGGGCCACCGCCAGGATCCGGGCGTCGGCCTCGCCGCCGCCGGCCCGGTAGCCGGCCGGCAGTATCGACAGGTCGGAGTGGTTGAGCTCGACCCGGATGGTGCCGCCGAGCTCCCCGACCGGGATGGGCTCGTCGAGGCGGCCGTACCGGATCCGGTAGTCGTCGAGCAGTCGCAGCGCCTGGCGGGCGAAGTACCCCAGCTCGGGGTGGTGCCGCTTGGCCTCCAGCTCCGTCACCACGACCACCGGGAGGACGACCTCGTGCTCCTCGAAACGGGTCATGGCGAGCGGGTCCGCCAGGAGAACACTGGTGTCGAGAACGTACGTGCGCCGGTCTGGTGTCCGGCGGCTCTTGGAACTGACCACTAGGCCTCCAGGGCGGATGACCCTGCGTCATCCGCGGCAAGCCGGCCCCCGCTGCCCCGGTGGCCTCGGGGCCGGTCTGATCGGAGTATTCCCAGGCGGGGGGCGGTGCATTCGCGCCCTCGGAGAACTGACGGATCATTGCCGGTGAACGTTTGGCCTCGCCCGGCAGCCGGGTAGGCCAGCCCCTACGGTGGTCAATCCGGTGCGCCGGGCCGCCGGGCCCGGTCCCCGGGGGGGGCGGCGCGGCCCCCGTCAGAGGCCCATCCGCCGGTTGCGCTGCTCGAAGGCGCGCAGCGCCCGCAGGAAGTCGACCTTGCGGAAGGCCGGCCAGTACGCCTCGCAGAAGTAGAACTCGCTGTGCGCGCTCTGCCAGAGCAGGAAGCCGGAGAGCCGCTGCTCGCCCGAGGTGCGGATGACCAGGTCGGGATCGGGCTGGCCCTTGGTGTACAGGTGCTCGGCGATGTGCTCGACGTCCAGGATCTCGGCCAGCTCCTCGATCGAGGTGCCCCGGCCGGCGTGCTCCTGCAGCAGCGAGCGGACGGCGTCGGCGATCTCGTGCCGGCCGCCGTAGCCGACCGCCACGTTCACGGTGATGCCGTCGATGCCCGCGGTCTCGTCGGCGGCCCGCTTCAGGACGTCGGCGGTGTGCTGCGGCAGCAGGTCCAGCGCGCCCACCGGGTGGATCCGCCAGCGGCGGGCGGCGGCCAGGTTGGTGACCGCGTCCTCGATGATGCCGAGCAGCGGGACCAGCTCGTCGGCCGGGCGGTCGAGGTTGTCGGTGGAGAGCATCCACAGGGTGACGACCTTGACGTGGGTCTCGTCGCACCAGCCGAGGAACTCGCTGATCTTGTCGGCGCCGCGCTGGTGGCCGTACGCGGTGGAGCCGCCGGTCGCCCGGGCCCAGCGGCGGTTGCCGTCGAGGATCACGCCGATGTGGTGCGGGGTGCGGGCGAGGTGCACCTCGACCCGGCGACCGTAGAGGCCGTACATCCCGTCCAGCAGGACGCGCAGACCCGGCGTGCGTTCGACGACATCGCGCAGACCCATGGTTTTCGGCCCCTCCGTACTCACTTCACCGGGTGCTTCAGAACCCCCGGCGCAGCCTACTCCCGCGCCGTGGCGGCAGGGAAAGCCGCAGGTCGCGGGAGGGTCACGGTCCTGTGCGGAGTCTGTCGCGGCCGGCGCGCCGGAGGTGGCCGGAACGCGCCCCGGCGGCGCCCCGGGGACGCCCCGGGGAACGGCCGGGGGCCGGATACGGAACGGTCTCCGATTCCTTAAGGAATCCGTAAGCCGACGGTTCAATGCTTGACGACCCCCAATGGTCTAGTCCAGCTTTTGTTCCCAGGGCGGAACAGAACACCGGCCCCGCCCTCGTCAAGGCAGTACTTCGGACGCAATGCCCTCCCCCACACGCGGCCGCCGCGCCCCCCACCGCGGCGGCCGCTCCTCCCCCACAGGAGCGCACCTCCATGGCCCGTACGCTGAACCGGCCCGTGTCGCACAAGCGCCGCCGCGGCCCCGTCCCGGCTCTCGCCGCGGGCGCCACCGCCCTCGCCCTGGCCGGCACCGGCCTCGCCCTCTTCGCCGGCGGCGCCAACGCCGCGGCCGGGAACCTGGTCGCCAACGGCGGCTTCGACGGCTCGCTCGGCGGCTGGGTCTGCACCGGCGCCGCGAGCGCCGTCACCACGCCGGTCCACTCGGGCACGGGCGCGCTGCAGGCCACCCCGGGTGCGGCGGACACCGCCGAGTGCACCCAGACCATCAGCGTGCTGCCCAACACCAGCTACACCCTGAGCGCCTGGGTCCAGGGCCCGTACGCCTACCTCGGGGCGCGCGGCACCGGAGGCACCGACCCGAGCGTCTGGTCCAACCAGAACAGCTGGAACCAGCTCTCCACCACGTTCACCACCGGCGCGAGCGCCAAGAGCGTCACCGTCTACCTGCACGGCTGGTACGGCCAGAGCGCCTACCTCGCCGACGACGTCGTGCTGAGCGGCCCGGCCGGCCCCTCCACCCCGAGCCCGACCGCGACGGCCACCCCCACGCCGACCGTCACCCCCACCGCGACGCCGACCACGACCGCCTCGCCGACGGCCACCGCCACGCCGACCCAGACGGTGACCCCCACCCCCACCCAGACGGTCACCCCGACCCCCACGGCGACCAGCACCGGCAACCCGAACACCGGCGTCCCGAAGCACGCCGTCACCGGCTACTGGCACAACTTCGACAACAAGGGCAACAACCTCCAGAAGCTGAGCGACGTCCAGAGCGCGTACGACATCATCGCGGTCTCCTTCGCGGACGCCGTTCCCACCCGCGCCGGCGCCATCACCTTCAAGCTGGACCCGGAGCTGTCGGCCGGCCTCGGCGGCTACACCGACGCCCAGTTCCGCGCCGACGTGAAGGCCAAGCAGGCGGCCGGCAAGAAGGTGATCATCTCCGTCGGCGGCCAGAACGGCGCCATCTCGGTCAACGACGCCGCCGCCGCGCAGGCCTTCGTGGACAGCGCCTACGCCGTCATCAAGGACTACGGCTTCGACGGCATCGACATCGACCTGGAGAACGGCGTCAACGCGACGCACATGGGCAACGCCCTGCACAGCCTCCAGGCCAAGGTCGGCTCCGGCTTCGTCCTGACGATGGCCCCGGAGACCATCGGGATGTACTCCACCGCCGGCGCCTACTTCCAGCTGGCGCTGAACACCAAGGACATCCTGACCGTCGTCAACACCCAGTTCTACAACTCGGGCGGCATGAACGGCTGCGACGGCAAGGTCTACACCCAGGGCACCATCGACTTCATCACCTCGCAGATCTGCACCCAGATCCAGGGCGGCCTGCGGCCCGACCAGGTCGGCATCGGCGTCCCCGCCTCCAGCAAGGCGGCCGGCGGCGGCTACGTCGCGCCGAGCGTCGTCAACAACGCGCTGGACTGCCTCGCCACCGGCAAGAACTGCGGCAGCTTCGTCCCGCCGGCCAAGTGGCCGACCATCCGGGGCGCGATGACCTGGTCCACCAACTGGGACTCCGTCAACGGGAACGCCTTCTCCAACACGGTCGGCTCGTTCGTCCACCAGATGCCGTAACTCCCCCCGGCGCGCCGCTCCTTGAGGGTGGGGCCTGCGCGTCGGCGCCGGGCCCGCCGTACCTGACCGGTACGGCGGGCCCGTTCGCTTGTCCGGGCCCGGCTCAGGAGTGGCCGAGCACCGCCAGCAGGGTGCCGAGCAGCAGGAACGGGCCCAGCGGCACCTCCCGGCCGCGCACCGGGCGGCGGCGCGCCAGCGCGGTCAGCAGCACGCCGACCGACCAGAGCCCGGCCAGCAGGACGAAGGCCACCAGCGCGGCGAAGGCGGCCGACCAGCCGTACCGTCCGAGCAGCGCGCCGAGACCGAGCGCCAGCACGGTGTCCCCCGCGCCCACCAGCCCCAGCTGGACCGGGACCTCGAACAGCACCCCGGCGGCCAGCGCCACCAGCAGGCAGCGCAGCAGCACCCCCGGGGCGTCCTCGGCCAGCTGCACCCCGGTCAGCAGCACCGCGAGGCCCGCCGCCAGCGTCCAGGTGAGCGGGTAGGGCAGCCGGTGCACCCGGGCGTCGGTGAAGCCGAGCACCACGCCGGGCCCGGCCAGCCAGAGCAGCAGCAGCGCGTCCGCCGGGTGCGCGGCGACCAGCGCGGCGGCGGCCGCGGCCGCGGTGACCGCCTCCACCCGCCAGGGGCCGGGGCCGAGCCCGGTCCGGCAGCCCGGACACCGCCCGGTGGGCGGCAGTCCGCGCAGCTCCCGCCCGCAGGACGGGCAGGCCAGGCACCACGCCTCGCCCTCCGGCACGGCGTAGCGCACCACCAGGCCGCGCAGCGCCGGTGCCACCAGCACCCCGGCCAGTACCGCTCCCAGCGCGCTCGCGATCACGGCTCGCCCCCTCCTCGCCCGGGACGCGCGGTCCGGCGGGCTCCGCTCCGGAGCCGGCCGGACACCGTCCGCGTCCGCCACCGACGGCACCGCGGAACCCGGGTGCCGCACGACCACATCATCCACGGGCGAGGGGCGCCTTGACGAAGCTTCGGAGCACTCTGCGCGCGGCGGTCCGGCCCCGCCGTACGACTCCGGCGGGAAGCCGGGCACCCCGGCCGACGGCCGGACCCGGCGGCAAGTGTGCCGTCCGTCTCGTTCCGGACGGCACCCCGCCGCAGTTCCTCGCCTTCGGCAGCGTTCCGGACCCCCGGCCGCTGATCCGGAAGGCGGGCCGAGGCATCCGCCTCCTGATCGAAGGCGGAGCGGAACGGTGGCGTCCGGGCGGTCCTGCGGGTGTCCCACGACACGCGCCGGACCGCCCGTTCGTGCCCCTAAAGTAGGCAGGCATGCAGGTCATCCAGTCCAGCAAGCTCGCCAATGTCTGCTACGACATCCGCGGTCCGGTGCTCGACGAGGCGATGCGGCTGGAGGAACAGGGCCACCGCATCCTGAAGCTCAACACCGGCAATCCCGCGCTGTTCGGCTTCGACGCGCCGCCGGAGATCCTCCAGGACATCCTGCGCAACCTCTCCTCCGCGCACGGCTACGGGGACTCCAAGGGTCTGCTCTCCGCGCGCCGCGCCGTGGTGATGGACTACGAGGAGCGCGGCCTGGAGGGCCTGACGGTCGAGGACGTCTTCCTCGGCAACGGCGTCTCCGAACTGATCCAGCTGGCGATGACCGCCCTGCTGGACGACGGCGACGAGGTGCTCGTCCCGGCCCCGGACTACCCGCTGTGGACGGCCTCCGTCTCGCTGGCCGGCGGCACCGCCGTCCACTACCGCTGCGACGAGCAGTCCGAGTGGTACCCGGACCTCGCCGACGTCGAGGCCAAGGTCACCGACCGGACCAGGGCGCTGGTGGTGATCAACCCCAACAACCCGACCGGCGCGGTCTACCCGCGCGAGGTGCTGGAGGGGCTGGTCGGGATCGCCCGCCGCCACCGGCTGGTGATCTACGCGGACGAGATCTACGACAAGATCCTCTACGACGACGCCGAGCACGTCCCGCTGGCCGGCCTGGCACCCGACCTGTTCTGCGTCACCTTCAACGGCATGTCCAAGTCCTACCGGGTGGCGGGCTTCCGCTCCGGCTGGATGGTGCTCTCCGGCGACCGCGCCCGGGCCCGGAGCTACGTCGAGGGCCTGACCGTGCTGGCCTCGATGCGGCTGTGCGCCAACATGCCGGCCCAGCACGCGGTGGCCGCGGCGCTCGGCGGACGCCAGTCGATCAAGGACCTGATCCTGCCCGGCGGACGGCTGCTGGAGTCCCGGGACGCGGCGTACCGGCTGCTCAACGAGATCCCCGGGGTCAGCTGCGTGAAGCCGAAGGGCGCGCTGTACGCCTTCCCCCGGCTGGACCCGAAGGTCTTCAAGATCAAGGACGACGCCCGGATGGTACTCGACCTGCTGCGCGCCGAACGGATCCTGCTGGTCCAGGGCACCGGCTTCAACTGGCCCGAGCCGGACCACTTCCGGCTGGTCACCCTGCCGCGCGCGGAGGAGATCACCGACGCGGTCACCCGGATCGGGACGTTCCTGAGCGGCTACACCCAGCCCTGAGGGCCCGCGGAAAGCGCTACGGCCGGAGTCCCGGTCGGGCGATCTCCTTGGTCGGGGAAAGATCGTCCGTCGGGGCTCCGGCCGTCCTGTCGCTTGCCGGTGCGCGGTTCGTGCGGCGCACCGGCCTCTCTACCGCTCCTGCTGAGGCTCAGGCTCAGCCGAGGCGGGCGACCAGGTCTCGGTACTCGTCCCACAGCGCGGCGGGCGTGTGCTCACCGAACATCTCCAGGTGGGCCGGGACGAGCGCGGCCTCCTGACGCCAGATGTCGGCGTCGACGGTGAAGAGCAGGTCGAGGTCCTCCTTCGACAGCTCCAGCCCGTTCAGGTCGAAGCCCTCGACGGTCGGCAGCACGCCGATCGGGGTCTCGACGCCCTCGCCGGTGCCCTCCAGGCGCTCGACGACCCACTTCAGCACGCGGCTGTTCTCGCCGTAGCCCGGCCAGACGAACTGGCCGTCGGCGTTCTTGCGGAACCAGTTGACGTAGTAGATCTTCGGCAGCTTCCCGGCGTCCGCCTCGGCGCCGACCTTCAGCCAGTGGGCGAAGTAGTCGCCCATGTTGTAGCCGCAGAACGGCAGCATCGCGAACGGGTCGCGGCGCAGCTCGCCGACGGTGCCCTCGGCGGCGGCGGTCTTCTCGGAGGCGATGTTGGCGCCGAGGAAGACGCCGTGCTGCCAGTTGAAGGACTCCGTCACCAGCGGGACGGCGGTGGCGCGGCGGCCGCCGAACAGGATGGCCGAGATCGGCACACCCGCCGGGTCCTCCCACTCGGGGGCGATGGTCGGGCACTGCGCGGCCGGGACGGCGAAGCGGGCGTTCGGGTGGGCGGCCGGGGTCTCCGACTCCGGCGTCCAGTCGTTGCCGCGCCAGTCGGTCAGGTGGGTCGGCTTCTCGTCGGTCAGGCCCTCCCACCAGACGTCGCCGTCGTCGGTGAGCGCGACGTTGGTGAAGACGGTGTTGCCCCAGAGCGTGTCGATCGCGTTGGCGTTGGTGTCCACGCCGGTGCCGGGGGCGACGCCGAAGAAGCCCGCCTCGGGGTTGATGGCGTACAGGCGGCCGTCGGCGCCGAAGCGCATCCAGGCGATGTCGTCGCCGATCGTCTCGACCTTCCAGCCCGGGACGGTGGGCTGGAGCATCGCCAGGTTGGTCTTGCCGCAGGCGGACGGGAAGGCGGCCGCGACGTACTTGGGCTCGGCCTCGCCCGCGGGGCCCGCCGGCGGGGTGAGCTTCAGGATGAGCATGTGCTCGGCGAGCCAGCCCTCGTCGCGGGCCATGGTCGAGGCGATGCGCAGCGCGTAGCACTTCTTGCCGAGCAGGGCGTTGCCGCCGTAGCCGGAGCCGAAGGACCAGATCTCCCGGGTCTCCGGGAAGTGCGAGATGTACTTGGTGCTGTTGCACGGCCACGGCACGTCCGCCTGGCCCTCGGCGAGCGGGGCGCCGACGGTGTGCACGGCCTTGACGAAGTCGCCGTCCTCGCCGAGCTGGTCGAGCACGGCCCGGCCCATGCGGGTCATCACGCGCATCGACACGGCGACGTAGGCGGAGTCGGTGATCTCGACGCCGTAGGCGGCCAGCGGGGAGCCGACCGGGCCCATCGAGAACGGCACGACGTACATGGTGCGGCCCTTCATGGCGCCGCGGAACAGGCCCTGCTCGCCCTGGAAGAGCTCGCGCATCTCGGCGGGAGCCTTCCAGTGGTTGGTCGGGCCGGCGTCCTTCTCCTGCTCGGAGCAGATGAAGGTGCGGTCCTCCACGCGCGCCACGTCCGAGGGGTCCGAGGCGGCGTAGTAGGAGTTGGGTCGCTTCTCCTCGTTGAGCTTCTTGAAAGTGCCCTGGGCGACGAGCAGGTCCGCGAGGCGCTGGTACTCCTCGTCGGAACCGTCGCACCATTCGACGCGGTCCGGCTGGGTGAGCTCCGCGATCTCGCCGACCCACGCCAGCAGACGCTGGTGGCGGGTGGGCGCGGCGCTGAGAGCAGCCGAGTTCTCGTTCGACACGATCGCTCCGTTTCACGCCATCCCGGCGGGGAGACGGCGTAGCGGGGGTTGAGGGTGCTTGCAGCGTAGCTCCGGACCCTCGGCCTCAACGCGGCACAACGGCAGAGTTGACGCATCTTTTACTACAGTACGGATGATTACTTGCCGGTAGGACTGGACCTACGACACCTCGCGAGGCCCGCCACCCCTCCTCCGAATACTCCAAAACGTCCAAGTCGTGATGAGCGCCACTTCCTACGAATCAGTAACCTACGGGTCCGTAGGTAGCGGGTAGCATGCGGCTCATGACTGCTGAGCTCCTGGAGAGCACGGAGCGTGCCGAGAGCAAGCCGAAGTGGCGCGGCTGGCTGCACGCAGGAATGTTCCCCGCCACGGTGGCCGCCGGGATCGCGCTGATCGCGCTGGCCGAACCGGGGCCCGCGAGGATCGCGTGCGCGATCTACTCCGCCAGCGCCTGGCTGCTCTTCGGGGTCAGCGCGGTCTACCACCGCTTCCACTGGGGGCCGCGCGGCGACGCGATCCTGCGCCGGCTGGACCACGCGAACATCTTCCTGATCATCGCGGGGACCTACACCCCGTTCACCGTCCTGCTGCTGGACGGCACCGCCCGGCAGGTGCTGCTCTGGGCGGTCTGGGGCGGCGCGCTGGCGGGGATAGCGTTCCGGGTCTTCTGGGTCGGCGCGCCGCGCTGGCTCTACACGCCCGTGTACCTGGCGCTGGGCTGGGCCGCCGCGTTCTTCCTGCCGGACTTCCTGCGCGCCGGCGGCGTCGCCGTCCTGGTGCTGATGATCGTCGGCGGTGTGCTCTACAGCATCGGCGGCGTGGTGTACGGGCTCAAGCGGCCGAACCCGTCACCGCAGTGGTTCGGCTTCCACGAGGTGTTCCACGCCTTCACCCTCGGGGCCTTCATCACGCAGTACGTCGGGGTCTCACTGGTGGCCTACAGCGCGGCCGGCTGAGCCCGGCGCCCCGTGGCGGGCGGTCGGCCGGTCGTGCGACCGGACGGCCGCCCGCTCCGCCGTCCACTCCCGGACCGGGTGCTCGTACACCCGGTCGTGCGGCGCCCGCTCGTACGGGGCCCGCTCGTACGACCCGTCGTGCCGGTGGTCGCGCAGCCGGTCGAAGCGCTCATGGGTGTGCTGGCCGCGGACCGTCCGCCCGGCCTGCCGCGCGTCGATCGCCGCCCGGGCCCGGCGGCAGCGCTCGCAGTGCGCGGCGTCCGCCGTGCCCCCGGCCGTCCGGTGCCCGCCCGGCGCCGACCCGCGGTCCGGCTCGGGCGCCTGGTGGAGCAGCCGCCAGCGGCGGCCCACGTAGACCATCAGCAGCAGCGTCTCGACCCCGGCGACCGCCAGCACCAGCGCGGCGCCGTGGATCAGATAGGCCGCGACCACGGCCAGCGCCGAGCCCACCACCACTGCGGCACCCCAGATCTGGGCACCCGACTCCCGAACGGCCATGACGGCTTCTCCTTCCTGCGCCGGGCTCGTGGTCGGCCCCTGCCGCCCCACCCCTTCTCCGCTCTCGGCACGCACCGGTCCGCACTGACCGACGGCCACATCGTATCTACCGACAGTCACCCGCAACGGCCCGAAAGCGGCGAACGACAGATCAACGTTGCGTCAATTCCCCGTGCGGAACGCGCACTTCCAGGACACATCACGGAGAGTGACGAAATCCCACCCCCCTTTGGACGTTGACGGCGACCTTCTTTTGGGAGTTACTGTCATTTGACACCGACTACCTTCACCGGTCTCCGGAGGTTTCCCGTGCCCACCGCGCCCACCCCGCCCACCGAGGACCGGCCGGCCCCGCCCGGCCCGGACCCGCGGCGCTGGCTCGCGCTCGTCGCGGTCGCGCTGAGCGTCCTGGTGATCAGCCTCGACATGACGGTCCTGAACGTCGCCCTGCCCACGCTGGCCTCGCAGCTCCAGGCCACCACCGGGCAGCAGCAGTGGATCGTCGACTCCTACACCGTGGTCTTCGCCGCCGTGATGCTCCCGGCCGGGCTGATCGGCGACCGCTTCGGCCGCCGCTTCACGCTCACTCTGGGCCTCGCCCTGTTCGGCCTCGCCTCGGCGGTCGGCATACTGGCCGACAGCCCCGACACGCTGATCGCCGCCCGCGCCGCGATGGGCCTGGCCGGCGCGTTGGTGATGCCGATGTCCATGGCGGTGATCCCCGGTCTCTTCCCGCCCGGCGAGCAGCGGCGCGCCACCGCGATCCTGGCCGCCTCGCTGGCCGTCGGCACCCCGCTCGGCCCGCTGATCGGCGGCTTCATCCTCCAGCACTACTGGTGGGGCGCGATCTTCGCGATCAACCTGCCGCTGGTGGCGATCGGCATCACCGCCTGCGTCGTCCTGCTGCCGGAGACCCGCAACCCCGCCGCGCCCCCGATCGACGTGCCCGCCACCCTGCTCGGCGCCGGCGGGCTGGCCGCGCTCACCTACGGCATCATCGAGAGCCCCGAGCGCGGCTGGAGCGACCCGCTGGTGCTCGGCACCGTGGGCGGCGCACTGGTCGCGCTCACCCTGCTGGTGCTGCGCAGCCGGCGGCGGAGCAGCCCGATGCTCGACCTGTCGCTGCTCGCCGACGCCTCCTTCCGCTGGTCGACGGTGGCCGCGACGCTGGTGTCCCTGGTCCTGTTCGGCGCGTTCTTCGTGCTCCCGCTGTACTTCCAGAGCGTCCTCGGCGCGGACGCCTTCGGCACCGGTCTGCGGCTGATGCCGATGATGCTCGGCCTGATGGTGGCCGCCCGGCTCAGCGACCGGCTGGTGGCCCGGACCAGCCCCCGGACGGTGATCGCCCTCGGGCTGGCCCTGCTGGCCGCCGCCCTGCTCATCGGCGGCCGGACGGAGGTCGCGGACGGCTACGGCCCGGCCGCCGTCTGGCTCACCCTGCTAGGGGTCGGCATGGGCCTGTCCCTCATCACCGCGCAGGCCACCGCCCTGCTCACGCTGCCGCCCGCCCGGGCCGGCGTCGGCTCGGGCCTGCTGCAGACCTTCCGCCAGGTCGGCGGGGCCATCGGGGTGGCGGTCTTCGGCAGCCTGCTCGCCGACGCCTACCGGGGCGCACTGGACACCGGCGGGCTGGCGGCGGGCTCGGCCGAGCAGGCCGGGAGGTCGGTGGTCGCCGCCGACGCGGTCGCCGCCGCGGCCGGCGACCCGGCACTGGCCGCCTCCGCGCACAGCGCCTATGTGCACGGGATGACGGTCGTGCTGCTGGTCTCCGGGGCGATCGCGATGCTGTCGGCGATCCTGGTCGCGCTGCGGATGCCCGCCGTCGAACCGGCCGGGCCGGCCTCCGGGGCCGCCGGGTCCGCCGCGGTGCCCGCGGCCGATCACGGATAATCGAAGGCATGAACGCACCGCGGCCGGCGACGGCACCTCCGACCGGACCGGGCAACCCGATCCAGGCGATGCTGGAGGCGCCGCTGTCGCTGCGCGAGCGCAAGAAGCTGAAGACCCGCCAGACCATCCGGCGCGAGGCGTACCGGCTGATCGCCGAGCAGGGGTACGAGAACACCACGGTGGACCAGATCGCGGCCGCCGCCGAGGTGTCCCCGTCCACCTTCTTCCGCTACTTCGCCACCAAGGAGGACCTCGTCCTCACCGACGAGTACGACCCGGCGATGATCGACGCCCTGCTCGCCAGGCCCTCCGACGAACCGTTTCTGCGCTCCTGCCGCGAGGCCGTCATCGGCCTGCTCCGGCAGCTGATGGAGCACGAGCGCGAGGAACTGCTCGTCCGGATGCGGCTGACCAAGGACGTCCCCTCGCTGCGCGCCCGGATGATCGACGCCGGCAACGAGCCGCAGCGGCTCTACCTCGTCGCGATGGCCCGGCGGGCCGGCGTCGAGGAACCCACCTTCGCGATGCGGATCACCGCCGCCGCGATCGGCGCCGCCACCACGGAGACGGTGCTGCGGTGGGCCGAGAGCGACGGCTCCGAGGACATCGCCGACCTGGTGGACCGCACCTTCGCGATCCTGGAGGACGGCTTCACCGGTCTGTAGCCGGCGGGAACGCGACGGCGGGGTCGCCGCCGCCGCGCTCCCGGGCGGGGGCCCTGCGGGCTACCCGTGCCGCAGGGCCGTCCGCCGCCGCAGGGCGACGCCCGCGCCCGCGAGCGCGGTGGCGCCCAGGGCCGCGGCCGCCGTCACGGCGGGCAGCGCGGTACCGCCCGCGCCCCGCGCGGCGGCCGGCTCGTAGCCGCCGCCCCGGCCCGTCCGGTCGTACGCCGAGCCGGGCAGCTTGTCGCCGTACCGCTGGCGGACCAGTCCCTGGTACGCGGCCAGGCTCACTCCGGCCCCGCCCACCGAGCGGCGGGCCTCCTCGTCGAGCGGCAGCACCCGGCCGTCCCGCAGCACGTACCAGGCGTTGATCTGCGGCTCGCGGAACGCCGTCCCGCCGCCGCCGTCCGCCGCCCGCGCGGCGTAGTCGCCCTCGTCGCCGCCGGTGGCGATGTTGACGACCCGCCAGCCGTCGCCCTGCTTCACCGTCCAGACCGAGGCGACCTGCCCGTCGGCCGCCACCACCCGGCTCGCTGCGAACTCGGCCCGGGCCACCGGGGCGCCCGGCGTGCCGGACACGAAGGCGGCGTTCAGCGTGTACACCGGCACGGTGTCCCCGGCCAGCCGGGGCGCGGTGGCGTCCGCCGCCGCGCCGTCGGCCGCCCCGGGGGCGAGCCGCCCGGTCGGCGGGAGGCCGTTGCGGGTGAGGAAGCGGCCGACCCGGTCGAGCACCTCCGGGCTCTGCGCCGCGCTGCGGGCCAGCGCCAGCTCCGCGGCCGGCACCGGCTCGGGCACCCCGGCCGGACCGGACCCGCCGGACGGACCGGCGGCGGAGGCGGCCGGCCCGAAGGCCAGCCCCAGACCGGCGGCGAGCAGGACGGCCGCCGCGCCGCGGACCGCCGCGGCCTTGCGCATGCTGCTGCTCATGTCGCCCCTCACGCGCCGATCCGGTACAGGGAGTGGGTCCAGGAGAACGTGCCGTTCGACACGTAGTAGTTGTAGTCCGCCCAGTTGTAGCGGTAGTTGGACGGCCACGGGTCGCCCCAGTAGACCCAGTTGCTCGCGGTGTCGTAGCCGTACAGGACGTGCATGTGGCCGCCGCCGGAGCTCCACTGGATCCGGGTCTCGACCGGGCGGTCGGCGTTCACCTCGGTCTGCACCGTGGCGTACCGCAGGTAGCCGGTGACGTAGGAGCCCGGATTGATGCCGATCCGGCTCAGGGCGTTCTGCACGTCGCCCAGCGTGGCCTGGCTGTTGGGGCAGCCGGAGTTGGTCGAGCGGCCGAACGCGGCGTTGCAGAACTGGTTCTGGCTGTAGTCGTAGCCGTACCAGGTGGCGATGGTGTTGCCGCTCGCCGCCCAGCACCAGTTGGTCTGCTGTTGCTGCTGCATGGTGATGTTGAGCTTCCTGGACGTGCCGGCCAGGTCGGTCGTGGCGCCGGCGGCGGCCGCGGGCCGCACCCGCGCCTGGGGGCCGGCGGCCGTGGGGGCGGCCTGGGCCGGGGTGACGGCCGCGACGCTGAGCGCCGGGCCGAGGACGCCGAGGGCGAGCACCGAGACGGCGCGACGCAGGCGTATCCGGGGAACGGACATGGGGGATGGCCTCCTTGCGGCAGGCAGAGGAGTCGAGAGGTGTGGGGGTGCGGTCCGGATCGCGCCACCGAGCATCGCGCCGTTGACATGGCAGGTCAACGGCCCTCGGCCCCCGCCCGCACGGCTGTGAACGGGCCCGCCCCGCTGTGAACGCCGGCCCCGGAACCCCCGCCCGGAGCGTCAGGACCGGTGACAAACCCCCCTCCCCGTGTGAATATTCACGACCAACCGGGCCCACCGCACCGGCCAGCGCCGGGCCGCCCGGCCCCGCCCCCGAGGAGGCCGCATGCAGCGGACCGACCGAGCCGACCTCGCCACCGCGCTGCGCACCGGCCCGTTCGACCTCGCCCTGCGCACCGCGATCACCGCCCGCGGCCTCGCCCTGCACCGCATCCGCGACCGCCTGGCGCTGCGCGGCGTCCACATCGGGGTCACCAGCCTCAGCTACTGGCAGCAGGGCCACCGCCGCCCCGAACGGGCCGAGTCACTGCGCGCCGTCCGGGAGTTGGAGCGGGTGCTGGAGCTGCCCGCGCACTCCCTCACCCGGCTGCTCGGCCCCCGGCGCGCCGCCCCCGCCGCGCCGGCCGGTCCACCCGTCCGCCCCTACCGCGACCTCATCACCCCGCCCACCGCGGTCGACGACCTGCTCGCCGAACTGGCCGGCCCGCGCGACAGCGGGCTGCACACCATCACCCATATCGAGCGGATCAGGATCGGCGCCGACCGGCGGCTCCGGCGCCGCGACTCCCAGCACGCGCTGCGCGCCCACCGCGACGGCGTCGACCGCTACCTCGCCATCCACCAGGGCGATCCCGGCAGCGACATCACCCGGGTCGGCGTCCGCGCCGAGGAGAACTGCCGCCCCGGCCGCATCCGCCGCGACCAGGCCCACGACCTGCTGATCGCCGAACTCCTGCTGGACCGGCGGCTGCGCGCGGGCGACACCCACCTGCTCGGCTACGGCTTCGACGACGCCCCGGCGCCCGAGCCCAGCTGCGAGTACCTCCGCGGCTTCCACACGGGCGCCGGGCAGTACGTCCTCCAGATCACCTTCGACCCGGCCGCGCTGCCCGTCCGCTGCCACCGGTTCGCCCGCCGCTCGCCCGCGGAGCGGCCCTACGAGAGCGAGGAACTGACCCTCGACGGCCACCACTGCGTCCACCTGGTCGCCACCGCCGTCGGGCCCTGCATCCTGGGCATCGGCTGGGACTGGGAGTAGCCCCGGAGCGGCTCACGGGCGCGCCGGGTCCGGGGCCGCGCGGCGGGCGTCGTACCGGGGGTCGACGGTGCCGAACAGCCGGTCCCTGAGGGTCCAGGGCATGCCCCGTCCTCCCCCGCCGCTGCTCCGCCGCCCAGCGGTTTTACCCGGCCTCGGCCGCTCCCAGCCGCTCGGCGAGGACCGCCGGGTCGGTGGTCGGCGCGTCGCAGGTGAAGTGCCGGCAGACGTAGGCGGCGGGCGCGCCGTCGACCAGCGGCCGGCCGTCGAGCAGCGGGACCTCGTCGCTGCCGGCGCCCGGCTCGCCGAACGCGACCACCGCGCCGGGCGCGGTGCCCAGCAGCGCGGTCCGGTGCAGCGCGACCGTCCGGGGGTCGCCGGCCGGGCCGATCACCGCGACCTCGCGGGGGCCGTCGGCCAGCGCCTCGGCGGCGGCCAGGCCCCAGCCGACGAACCGCGGCGCGCGCGAGGCGAGCGCCCCGACGATGCCGAGCGCGCGCTCGGCGGCGGTCCGGTGGCGGTCCGAGCCGGTGTACGCGGCGTACGTGAGCAGGGCGGCCGCGGCGGCGGTCCAGCCGGACGGGGTCGCGTTGTCGGTCGGGTCCTGCGGTCGCCGGATCAGCTCCTCGGCGTCGTCGGCGGTGTCGAACAGCGCGCCGGTCCCCTCGTCGGCGAAGTGCTTGAGCACGGTGTCGAGCAGTCCGCCGGCCAGCTGGAGCCACTCGGCCTCACCGGTGACGGCGTACAGCGCGAGGAAGCCCTCGGCGGTGTCGGCGTAGTCCTCCAGCACGCCCGCGTTGGCGCCAGGGCGGCCGTCCCGGGAGGTGCGCAGCAGCCGGCCCTCGGGGGTGAGGTGGACGGCGAGCAGCAGGTCGGCGGCGCGTTCGGCGGCCCGGACGAGGTCGGGGCGCTCCAGCAGGGCGCCGGTCTCGGCGAGGGCGGCGATCGCGAGCCCGTTCCAGGCGGCGACCACCTTGTCGTCCCGGGCGGGCGCCGGGCGGTCCGCGCGGGCGGCCAGCATGCGCGCACGGATCGCCTCGTACTCGGCGGTGTCCTCGGGGTCGGCGAGGAGCTGGAGGACGGAGGTGCCGTGCTCGAAGGTGCCGTCGGCGGTGACCGAGAACAGCCGGGCGGCGGTGGCGGCGTCGGCGGGGCCGAGCAGGTCGACCAACTGGCCCGGCTCCCAGACGTAGTAGGCGCCCTCGGCGGTGGCGCCGGTCTCCTCGTCCAGGCTGTCGGCGTCCAGCGCCGAGGCGAACGCCCCCTCGGGGGTGCGCAGTTCGCGCAGCAGGAAGTCCGCGGTGGAGAGCGCGACCCGGCGGGCCAGCGGGGAGCCGGTCGCCCGCCACAGGTGCAGGTACGCGCGCAGCAGCAGCGCGTTGTCGTAGAGCATCTTCTCGAAGTGCGGGACCACCCAGCCGGCGTCCACCGCGTACCGGGCGAAGCCGCCGCCGAGCTGGTCGTGGATGCCGCCGCGGGCCATCGCCTCGCCGGTGCGGACGGCCATCTCCAGCGCGGCCTGCGAGCCGGTCCTGGCGTGGTGGCGCAGCAGGTACTCGACCGCCATGGCCGGCGGGAACTTGGGCGCCCCGCCGAAGCCTCCGTGCCGCGGGTCGAAGTCACGGCTGAGCGCGACCAGCGCCTGGTGCAGATCGGCCTCCCCGGGCGGCTGGTGCACCCCGCTGCCGACCGCGTAGACGGAGGCCCGCTCGGCCAGGTCGGCCCGGATCCGGGCGGCCACCTCGCCGACCTCCTCCCGCCGGTCCCGCCAGGCGGCGTGCACGCCCTCCAGCACCTGCCGGAACGACGGCATGCCGTGCCGGGGCTCGGACGGGAAGTAGGTGCCGAAGTAGAACGGCTCCTTGCCGGGGGTCAGGAAGACGGTCATCGGCCAGCCGCCCTGCCCGGTCGCCGCCTGCACGGCCTCCATGTACACGGCGTCGACGTCCGGCCGCTCCTCCCGGTCGACCTTGACCGCGACGAACCGCTCGTTGAGGTACTCCGCCGTGCCCGCGTCCTCGAAGGACTCGTGCGCCATCACGTGGCACCAGTGACACGCGGCGTACCCGACGCTCAGCAGCACCGGGACCCCGCGCCGCTCCGCCTCCTCGAAGGCCTCCGGCCCCCACGGCCACCAGTCGACCGGGTTCTCGGCGTGCTGCTGCAGGTACGGCGACGTCGCGTCGGCGAGGCGGTTCGGCATGCCCCCATCCTTGCGCATCCGCGCGCCGGAGGGGGCCCGTCCTCACTCCTTCGGGGTCTCCGGCTCCTCGGCGAAGTTCACCCGCTTGAACTGCTTGTTCATCGACTTGGCCAGGAACCAGGTGGCCACGCCGAGGGCGGCGAAGACGAGGAAGCCCAGCAGGCCGGGGGTGACCTTGGCGTCGTCGACGGCGAGCTGGACGGCGAGGTGGGTGAGGTTCACGGGGGCACTCATATCTCTATGGTGGCCCGGCTCACGGGGAGCCGGGCCATCGGGGGGTGCTTCAGTCCCGCGTGTCGGCCGACTCGGCCGTCAGGCTGGGGGTCCGCAGGCCGGCGAACAGGTCGTCCTCCGGCAGGTCCACGTCGACCAGGGTACGGGCGAGCTCGTAGTCCTCGGTGGGCCACACCTCGCGCTGGACCTCCAGCGGGACGCGGAACCACGGGCCGTCCGGGTCGATCTGGGTGGCGTGCGCGATCAGCGCGCGGTCCCGGGTCTCGAACCAGTCCTCGCAGCGGACCCGGGTGGTGATCTCGCGCTCCACGCGGCCGCTCTTCTCCCAGCCGGCGATCCACTCGCCGTAGGGGGACTCGTGGCCGTTCTCGGAGAGGTACTTGTGCAGGGCTCGGATCCGGCCCATCGGGAAGCCGTGGTTGTAGTACAGCTTCAGCGGCTGCCAGGGCTCGCCGGCCCCGGGGTACGCGTCGGGGTCGCCGGCCGCGTCGAAGGCCACCATGGTGATCTTGTGGGTCATGATGTGGTCGGGGTGCGGGTAGCCGCCGTTCTCGTCGTAGGTCGTGATGACCTGCGGCTTGAACTCCCGGATCAGGCGGACCAGCGGTTCGGCCGCCTCCTTGACGTCCTGCAGGGCGAAGCAGCCCTCGGGCAGCGGGGGCAGCGGGTCGCCCTCCGGCAGGCCCGAGTCCACGAAGCCCAGCCAGGCCTGCCTGATCCCGAGGATCGCGCGGGCCTCGTCCATCTCCTTGCGCCGCACCTCGTGGATGTTCTCCTCGATCTCCGGCTTGCCCTGCAGCTTCGGGTTGAGGACCGAACCGCGTTCCCCCCCGGTGCAGGTGGCCACCAGCACGTCCACCCCCTGGTCGACGTACATGGCCATGGTCGCCGCGCCCTTGCTGGACTCGTCGTCCGGGTGGGCGTGCACCGCCATCAGTCGCAACTGCTCAGTCAACGCGTGCGTTCCTTCCACAAAATGTCCGGGCGTACCGCGCAAGCCGGTCCGCCCGCCGTCCGATCCGCTCTCGGGGCCGCGTCACCGCAGGGGCCGGCCGCCGCGCGGGGCGCCGACACGACCGAGCCCGCCCCCGCCGGAACGGCCGCGGGCGTGCCCCTCCTATAGTGACGGACTGGAGGAGCACCGCATTCCCCCCGCACCACCCGCGCGGCCCCCTCCCCACGAGAGGACTGAGCCCCATGAGCGCTGGCACCCGGCCCCCGCAGCTGCCCGAGGACCGCTACGGGCGGCGCGGCGACCGCGAGGACGACCGCCGGCTCAAGGTGGTCGGCGCGGTCTGCGGGGTGCTGCTGCTGGGCGTGGTCGCCTGGCTGGGCGGCACCTACCTGATCCGCGAGACGAAGATCAACGGCACCGTGCCGACCTTCCAGGCGCTCTCCGACACCGAGCTCCAGCTGCACCTGGCGGTGCGCAAGAGCGACGGCACGGCCGGCAGCTGCACCGTCCGCTCGCAGGGCGAGAACGGCGCGGTGGTCGGGGTGGCCGACTTCCCCGTCCCGGCGGGCGGCACCGAGTACGACGCCGTGGTGAGCCTGCGGACCACCGCCCGCGGCACCACCGCCGAGCTGCTGGGCTGTACTCCCGAGTAGCGGCGCGCCAGGCATATCCGCTCAGGAGAACGGGCATCCGTAGAGGAGTCCCGCCCACCGATCCTGTACACCTCGGCGCAACGCCGTCGTCAATGGCGCGCCAACGACCCTCCCGATTGTCGGCAGGAGTTGTTAGGCTCGTGGTTTCGCCCCTTCCGCACCAGCTGGTACGGGAGCGGGCGTTGCTTTGTAGTTAAGACCGATATCGGCACCACCCAACACGCTGACGACTCACACCCTCAGCACAGCCCCAGCACCTACGAGGAGCACCCGTGACCCAGACCAGCGAGAACGTGACCTGGCTCACTCAGTCCGGCTACGACCAGCTCAAGGCCGAGCTGGATCACCTGACCGGCCCCTGGCGGATCGAGATCGCGCAGAAGATCGAGGCCGCGCGTGAGGAGGGTGACCTCAAGGAGAACGCCGGCTATCACGCCGCCAAGGAGGAGCAGGGCAAGTACGAGCTCCGGATCCGCCAGCTCACCCAGATCCTGGAGCGCGCCAAGGTCGGCGAGGCTCCGGCGGACTCCGGCGTGGTGGCTCCGGGCATGGTCGTCACGGTCGCCTTCGACGGCGACGAGGACGACACCATGAGGTTCCTGCTGGGCTCGCGCGAGGTCGGCGAGGACGACCTGGACATCTACTCGCCGCAGTCGCCGCTCGGCCGCGCGATCGACGGCAGGACGATCGGCGACGAGGCGACCTACGAGCTGCCGAACGGCAAGCAGGCCATGGTGAAGATCGTCGAGGTCAAGCCCTACTCCGGCTGATCCCACCCCCGCCCTTTCGCGCACCCGGGACCGGATCAGCGGGTGGAGGAGCGGTACTTGCGCACCGACAGCCAGGAGAACACCGCGGTGATCACCACCGACCAGAGCACCGACACCAGCTCGGCGTTCTGCATCGGCCACACGTCGTCCACCGGGCCCACCTGGTTGCCGAACAGGTTGCGGCAGGCCTGCACGGTGGCGCTGAACGGGTTCCAGTAGGCGATCGTCTGCAGCCAGCCCGGCATCGAGCTGACCGGCACGAAGGCGTTGGAGATGAAGGTCAGCGGGAAGAGCCAGATCAGCCCGGCCGAGGTGGCCGCCTCCGGGCTGCGCACCGAGAGGCCGATCAGCGCGCCGATCCAGGAGAAGGCGTAGCCGAGCAGGAGCAGCAGCGCGAACGCGCCCAGCGCGGACAGCAGCCCCTCGTGGATCCGCCAGCCGACCAGCAGCGCCACCAGGGCGAGCACCACCAGGGTGAACGCGGTCTGGCACAGGTCGGCCAGGGTCCGGCCGACCAGCACCGCCGAGCGGGCCATCGGCAGCGAGCGGAACCGGTCGACCAGGCCCTTGGACATGTCCTCGGCGATGCCCGCCGAGGCGCCGGCCACCGCGAAGGTGACGGTCTGGGCGAAGATGCCCGCCATCAGGAACTGGATGTACGCCGAGGAGCTGGACTGCGTCCCCGGGATGTTGATCGCGCCGCCCATGACGTACGAGAACAGCAGCACGAACATGACCGGCTGCATGAGGCCGAACACCACGATCTCGGGTATCCGGGTCATCCGGCGCAGGTTGCGCCGGGCGACCACCCAGGAGTCGTGCAGGACGGCGTCCACGCCCCGGCGCTGCTTGGGTACCGCCCCGCCGATGGCGTGCTCGGTCGCGGTGGCCATCTCAGAGTTCCTTCCCGGCCGGAACGGCCTGCTTGCCGGTGCCGGAGCCGTCGCCCCGCGCGCGTCCCTTGCCCCCGGCGGCCTCCTCGTCCCCGCCCTCGGTGTGGTGGCCGGTGAGCGAGAGGAAGACGTCGTCCAGGGTCGGCCTGCGCAGGCCGATGTCGTCGATCCCGATCGAGCGGGAGTCCAGCTCGCGGATCACGTCGGCCAGCACCCGGGCGCCGCCGCTGACCGGGACGGTGATCCGCCGGGTGTTCTTCTCCACCGCCGGCTCGCCGATCGCGTAGGAGGAGAGCGCCTCGACCGCCTCGCCGACCAGGTCGGGCCGCTGCACCACGACCTCGATCCGCTCGCCGCCGATCTGCGCCTTGAGCTGGTCGGCGGTGCCGCGAGCGATCACCTTGCCGTGGTCGACCACGGCGATGTCGTGGGCGAGGCGGTCCGCCTCCTCCAGGTACTGGGTGGTGAGCAGCAGCGTGGTGCCCTGCTCGACCAGGGTCTCGATGACCTCCCAGAGGGCGAGCCGGTTGCGCGGGTCGAGGCCGGTGGTGGGCTCGTCCAGGAACATCACCGGCGGCCGGACGACCAGGGCGGCGGCGAGGTCGAGGCGCCGGCGCATGCCGCCGGAGTAGGTCTTGGCGGTGCGGTCCTTGGCCTCGGTGAGGTTGAACCACTCCAGCAGTTCGAGCGCTCTGGCCTTCGCCGCGCGGGCGGGCATCTGGTAGAGCTCGCCGACCATCTGGAGGTTCTCGAAGCCGGTCAGGTACTCGTCGACCGCGGCGTACTGGCCGGAGAGTCCGATCAGGCTGCGGACCCGGTTCGGGTGCTTGAGGACGTCGACGCCGGCCACCGTCGCACGGCCGGAGTCGGGCTGGAGCAGGGTGGTGAGGACGCGCACGGTGGTGGTCTTGCCGGCGCCGTTCGGGCCGAGCAGCCCGAGCACCGTACCCTCGGGGACGTCGAGGCTGACGCCGTCCAGGGCTCGTACGTCACCGAAGGTCTTGACCAGGTTCTCGGCTTGGATGGCTGGCGCCATGGGCCTGCCTCATCTCCTCGGAGGAACGGGCGGAACTGCGTGGTCTGTCCCACTTTGCCCCCAATTCGGGCAGGCAAGCGACTCGTTTCCGCTGCCGCGGCGACAGAACGCGATGTATCGCGAGTCTGGCAGCCGCGATATATCGCGTCAAGGATCAGCGGCGGCCGCCCCACCGGACCCTAGCGGGTCACCACGTACCCCGCGCCCCGCAGTTCGCCGAGCACCACCGCGCAGTGCTCCGGCCCCTTGGTCTCCAGGTGCAGGTCCACCTCCACCTCGGTCAGCCCCAGCTGCGGATCGACCCGGACGTGCGCCACGTCCAGGACATTGGCGTCCACCCTGGTCAGCACCCCGAGCAGGCCCGCCAGCGCGCCCGGCCGGTCGGCGAGGCGCACCCGCAGCGAGAGGTACCGGCCGGCCGCCGCCAGCCCGTGCCGCAGCACCCGCTGCATCAGCTGCGGGTCGATGTTGCCGCCGGACAGCACCGCCACCACCGGCCCCTCGAAGGAGTCCGGCTGCTCCAGCAGCGCCGCGACGGGGGCCGCCCCGGCCGGCTCCACCACCAGCTTCAACCGTTCGAGGCCGAGCAGCAGGGCCCGGGACAGCGAGTCCTCGGAGACCGTCCGGACGCCGTCCGCCAGGGTGTTGACGATCTCGAACGGGACGTCCCCCGGCCGGCCGACCATGATCCCGTCCGCCATCGTGGCGAACCGCTCCAGCGAGACCGGGTGCCCCGCCGCCAGCGAGGGCGGGTACGCGGCCGCGGCCGCCGCCTGCACCCCGACCACCCGCACGTCCGGCCGCAGCGGTTTGACCGCCGCCGCGATCCCGGCCAGCAGGCCGCCGCCGCCCACCCCGACCAGCACGGTCCGCACCTCGGGGCACTGCTCCAGGATCTCCAGGCCGACGGTGGCCTGCCCGATCACGACGTCCCGGTGGTCGAACGGGTGGATGAACACCGCGCCGCCGGCCTCCGCGTACCGCTGCGCCGCCTGCAGCGCCTCGTCGACGGTCGCCCCGTGCAGCCGCACCTCGGCGCCGTACTCCCGGGTCGCCGCGATCTTCGGCAGCGGCGCGGACACCGGCATGAAGACCGTCGAGCGCACCCCGAGCAGCGCGGCCGCCAGCGCCACCCCCTGGGCGTGGTTCCCGGCGCTCGCCGCGACCACCCCGCCGGCCCGCTGCACCGGGGAGAGGCCCGCGATCCGCACATACGCCCCGCGCAGCTTGAACGAGCCGGTGCGCTGGAGGTTCTCGCACTTCAGGTGGACCGGCGCACCGACCAGCGCGGAGAGGTGGCGGCTGCCCTCCATCGGCGTCACCCGGGCGACCCCGGCGAGCATCTTCTGAGCGCCGCGGACGTCGTCGAGGGTGATCGGCCAGCTGTGCATGACAGCAGCCTAGGGCGTCACGACACGTGGTTCGGGGACGTCGGCCCTGTTCCCGGGCCCGCCCGGCCCGCGTACTCTGCTGCTCCTGAGCCTTCCTCACCGCACGACGATCGTGAGCCGCGATGACGACGACCTCGCCCCAGGCCACCGACCTCACCGACCCCGTGCACACCCAACTCCAGTACCAGCTGGCACTGTTCGCCCGCCGCATGGAACAGGTCCGCGGATCCGACGGGGTGGCCGCCCTGGTCCGGGCCGCCTACCTGCTGCTCGAACGGCTGGAGCGCCTCGGCCCCGCCAACGTCAAGGCGCTGGCCGACGCGCTGGGTGTCGACTCCTCCACCGTCACCCGGCAGGTCGCGCCACTGGTCGCGGCCGGCCTGGTCGGCCGGGTCCAGGACCCGGCCGACCGGCGCGCCGTCCGGCTCGCGCTGACCCCGCTCGGCGCCGGCCGGCTGGCCGAAGTGCGGGCCGGGAGAACCGAGTTGACCCGTCGGCTGGTCGCCGACTGGCCGCACGAGGAGCAGCGGGCGTTCTGCGCCCTGCTGGCCCGCTTCAACCACTCCATGGAGGAGTACACGGCGGGCCGGCAGGGCGCCGGCGGCGCGTAGGGCCCGCGGGGGCGGGGCCTCAGCCCAGCGCCTGCCCGAGGTCGGCCAGCAGGTCGTCGATCGACTCGATGCCGACGGAGACGCGCACCAGGTCGGACGGCACCTCCAGCGCCGAACCGGCCACCGAGGCGTGGGTCATCCGGCCCGGGTGCTCGATCAGCGACTCCACGCCGCCCAGCGACTCGCCGAGGGTGAACAGCCGCGCCCGGTTGCAGACCTCGACCGCCGCCTCCTCGCCGCCGTTCACCCGGAACGACACCATGCCGCCGAAGGCCTTCATCTGCTTGGCGGCGATGTCGTGGCCGGGGTGCTCGGGCAGGCCCGGGTACAGCACCTGGCTGACCCTGGGGTGCCCGGCGAGCAGTTCGGCGACCTTCTCGGCGTTCGAGCTGTGCCGGTCCATCCGCACGCCGAGGGTCTTGATGCCGCGCAGCACCAGCCAGGCGTCGAACGGGCCGGAGACCGCGCCCATCGCGTTCTGGTGGTAGGCGACCTCCTCGCCGAGGCCCGCCTCGGCGATCACCAGGGCGCCGCCGACCACGTCCGAGTGGCCGCCCATGTACTTGGTGGTCGAGTGCACGACCACGTCGGCGCCGAGCGCGATCGGCTGCTGCAGGTACGGGCTGGCGAAGGTGTTGTCGACCACCAGCAGCGCGCCGGCGCCGTGCGCGATCTCGGCCAGCGCGGCCAGGTCGGTGATGCCGAGCAGCGGGTTGGACGGGGTCTCCACCCACACCGCGCGGGTGTTGGGGCGCAGCGCCTCGCGGACGGTGGCGAGGTCCTGGGTGTTGGCCACGGAGAACTCGACGCCCCAGCGGGTCAGCACCTTGGCGAAGAGCCGGAAGGTGCCGCCGTAGGCGTCGTTGGGGATCACGATGTGGTCGCCCGGCTTGAGGATCGTGCGCAGCAGGGTGTCCTCGGCGGCGAGGCCGGAGGCGAAGGCGAGGCCGCGGGCACCGCCCTCCAGCGCGGCGAGGCACTCCTCCAGCGCGGTGCGGGTCGGGTTGGCGCTGCGGCTGTACTCGTAGCCGCCCCGCAGGCCGCCCACCCCGTCCTGCTTGTAGGTGGACACCTGGTAGATCGGCGTGACGACGGCCCCGGTCTGGGGGTCTGCTTCCTGACCCGCGTGGATGGCGAGGGTCTCGAAGCCCTGGGGAAGCTGGTGCTCGGTCATGCTCCGAGCGTAGTCGGCCCACGGACGGCCGCCTCCCGGACACCGCCGGGACGCCGCCGGGGCGCCGCCGCGCGCCAGGAATCCCCCGGTGTCCGGCCGCGTTGGAACGTCCGCAACCCTCCCCGAACCGTTGGAGCAGGCCGTGCTGTTCAACCGCCACAAGACCTCGCTCGTTCCCGCCGACCAGGCGCTGCCCGGCCGCCAGGCCCCGGCGTTCACGCTGCGGGAGCCGCACACCGTGCTCGGCCACCCGCTGACCGGCCCGTACCCCGAGGGCCTTGAGGTCGCGGACTTCGGGCTGGGCTGCTTCTGGGGCGCCGAGCGGACGTTCTGGCGGCTGCCCGGCGTCTGGACCACGCTGGTCGGCTACCAGGGCGGCCACACCCCGAACCCGACGTACGAGGAGGTGTGCAGCGGACTGACCGGGCACACCGAGGCGGTCCGGGTGGTGTACGACCCCGCGGTGGTCTCCTACGAGCGGCTGCTGAAGACCTTCTGGGAGGCGCACGACCCGACCCAGGGCAACCGCCAGGGCAACGACGTGGGCACCCAGTACCGCTCCGCCGTCTACACCCACTCCCCCGCCCAGGCCGCCGCCGCGACCGCCACCCGGGACGCCTTCCAGCCGGCCCTCACCGCGCTCGGCCTCGGCGCGGTCACCACCGAGATCGCCCCGGCCGGCCCGTTCTACCCGGCCGAGCCCTACCACCAGCAGTACCTCTCGGACGCCAAGAACCCGAACGGCTACTGCGGCCTCGGCGGCACCGGCGCCAGCTGCCCGATCGGGGTGGCCCGCACGGAGGCCTGAGGCCCGTCGTCACGGAGGGTGCCCGAGTCCCTCCGTCACGCAGGGTTCCCGCGCCGGGCCCCGGGGGCGCAGACTGGAAGGACCGGTAGGGCGGCCGCGTCACCGTCCCTGGTGGCGCGGCCGCCCCTGTCCCGAGGAGCACCTCATGGCCGGTCTCATCCGCAGGAACTTCGACACCGATCCCGACGAGGTCCGCCCGTTCGAGGCGGACAAGGGCGAGATGCGCCTGGTCCACCTGGACGGCGGGGGCGTCGGACGGGCGGTGTTCCAGCCCGGCTGGCAGTGGTCCCAGCACGTCAGGCCGATCGCCGGCACCGACAGCTGCCAGGCCGCCCACGCCGGCTACGTCCTCTCCGGACGGTTGAAGGTCGTCATGGACGACGGCCAGGAGGACGAGTTCGGCCCCGGCGACTTCATGCTCTGCGCGCCCGGCCACGACGCCTGGGTGGTCGGCGACGAGCCGGCGGTCGTCCTGGACTGGCAGGGCTACGTCGACTACGCCAAGCGGGCGTGAGCACCCGGCCGGCGCGGGTCAGCCCCGCCGGACCTCGTGCATGAAGCAGCCGAACTCCACCGCCCGGACGTGCAGCACGGCCACCTCCGGGTCGGCCAGCAGCCCCGCCGCGGCCTCCTCGGCGGTCTCCGGCTCCACCAGCTCGCCGCCGAGGATGTGCCCGCGCCGGTCGTAGGCGCGCAGCACCCGCCGCCCGCCGTGGAAGCCGCCCGGCCAGCCCGGTCCGGCCGGGCCGTCGCACGGCCCGTCGTGCACGAAGACCGGGCCCCGCTCGTCGTACGGGCCGGGCTCGGCCCCGGTCGCGGCGGCCCAGCGCCGCAGCGGCGCGTAGGAGACCAGGGCGATCCGCTCCCCGGCCCGGGCCCTGGTGAGGCAGCAGCGCAGCGGGGCGCCGCCGGTCCCGTCGACGGAGCGCACGGGCGGGTGCCCGGCGTCGTCGCGCTCCAGCAGCCCGCCGTGGACGGCCGGGTCGATCGCCCGGACGGTGAGCACGGACGGGGTGGGGGTGGGGGTGGTGGTCGTCGTCATGGCTCCACCCTGCCCCCGCCCCGGCCCGGCGTCCGGCGGTTTTCGGCCGTCGCGATCAGATCGCGCTGCCGGCCTTCCAGGCGGCCCAGCCCATGTTCCAGCCGTTGAGGCCGTTGGACGGCGCGACCGTCTTGTCGCCGGAGTTCACGACCTCGACCACGTCGCCGACCATCGAGCTCTTGAAGAACCTGTAGCCGTCCGCGCCCGCGTCCTGGCCGCCCTTGACGTCGCGCAGGCCGACGCAGCCGTGGCTGGTGTTCTGGCTGCCGAAGGTCGAGGCCGGGGACCAGTAGTTGCCGTGGATGAAGGTGCCGGAGGTGCTGAGCCGCTGGGCGTGCGGCACGTCCGGGATGTCGTACTCGCTGCCGAGGCCGACCGTCTGCGAGTTCATCCGGGTCTGCTGGTACTGCTCGGTGATCACCATCCTGCCACCCCAGGTGCGGTACTCGGGGGAGCCGCCGGAGATCGCGTAGACGGCGCTGACCTGGCCGTCCGTGGTGACGGTGAGCTTCTTGGCGGCGAGGTCGGCGACGCTGGTCTGCGCGCGACCGATGGTGAAGCGGACGTCCTTGGACTGGGTGCCGTAGACGCCCTTGGCGCCCTGGACGTCCTTCAGCCGGAGCTTGACGGTCACCTTGGTGCCCTTGGCCCAGTACTCCTGCGGCCGGAAGTCGAGGCGGGTGCTGGAGAACCAGTGCCCGACGATCTCGACGCCCGGCTCGGCTATCACGGTGATCGCCTGCTGGACGGCCTTGCGGTCGGTGACCGGCTTGGAGAAGTTGATCGAGACGGGCATGCCGACGCCGACGACCGAACCGTCCTCGGGGGTGAAGTAGCCGACGAAGGTGTTGGCCGGGGTCGCCGTGGTGAAGACGGCGTTGGCGTCGGCCTCCAGCTTCTCCTTGTCGAGGGCGGCGGCGGACACCGTGTACTTGGTGCCGCTGGCCGGGGCCGCGGAGGAGGTCCAGACGGTGCCGTCGGCGGACAGCTCGCCGGCCAGCGCCTTGCCGGTGGAGTCGGCGACCTTGACGGTGGTGAGGGCGCCGCCCGCGACGGCGACCCGCACCGGGTCGCTGAAGCTGGCGGCGGTGGCGCCGTCGGCCGGGGTGACGGTGATCACGGCGGCCGAGGTCTTCGGGGTCGGGGTGCTGGTGGGGCTGGGCGTGGGCTGGGCGCCGCCGCCGGCGGCCGTCGTGCCGCCGTCGCCCGCGGTGGTGCCGGTGCCGCCCGACCCGCCGCTGCCACCGGTCCCGGCGCCGGCGCCGTTGTCGGCGCTCTTGCTGTCGTTGCAGGCCGCCAGCAGCAGGACCGGGGCGCCGATCAGACCCGCCAGCACGCCGCGCCGGCTCCAGTTGCTGCCGGCCGCTCGGCCCTGGCCTTCCCGTGCCGTCACGTCGCCCACTCCCTGCTCATCATCCGGGCATTACGGATACAGAAACGCAATCCGTGCGTTCACGGTTCCATCACCAACGGCTTGCGATCGTACGAGAATCCGAAACTCGGCGCCAAATATGGACAAATGCCCGGTCTGCGGACAGCAGACCGGGCCTTCACGGGCTGTGACGGGAGCGCCCTACTCGGCGGGCTCCTCCACCGTGTACTCCTCCCACTCGTCGCTCTCCGGGTCGAAGTCGGTCTTCGCCGACTCCCAGGTCGCCGAGGCGAGCTCGATCCCCGGGACGTCGCCGAGCAGCGCCACCGGGTCGATGAAGTGGGCGAGCGAGCCGGACGGGTCCACCTCGATGGCCTCGACGGACTGGGCGCGCTCGTCGTCGTCCAGGTACTCGTCGTCGGCCACCTGCTCGAGGGCCGCCGCCTTGAGGGCGCCCTCGTCGGTGATCTCCGCGATGAGCTCGATGCTGAGCCGGACGTAGCGCGGGCCGTCCTGGCCGGTCGTGTCAGTGCTGGTCATGGCAGTGAGACTACGGGAACGCACCGCCGCGGGAGCACGGGAACGGGAGGGGCCGGCCCTCCGTGGGGAGGACCGGCCCCGCCGCCTCCGCCGGGCTCCCCCACCCGGGAGCCGCGGAGACGCGCCAAGCGGCGCGGTCGCCCGGGGAGCCGCCTCACCCTGACCTCCGGCCGGAGCCGGGCAGGGGCGGGACGACGGCGTCTCCTCGGGCAGGGACACCACCGGTCGGATCAGGACCGACCGTCGTGCCCGAGACGGTCCGCGCCGCCGGGGAGCCGCTCCCGGTCGGTCACCGCCGTCTCGCTCGGCGTCTTGCCGTGTGCACAACGATGGCGCAGCCGTGTTAAGCCCGTGCTGCACGGAGATGACGCCGGTGTACCAGTTCGCCCGGAAACGGAACCTCCGCCCCGCAGGTCCTCGCCCGGGAGGCCGTCAGCCGCCGGGTCGGGGTCGGCGGCTGACCCGGCCTCAGTGCCCGGCGCGGCTGCCGGTCAGGAAGCCCAGCAGGTCCTGGCGGGTGACGATGCCCTGCGGCTTGCCCTCCACCAGCACCACCGCGGCGTCGGCCTTCTCCAGCACCGTCATCAGGTTGGTGACGGTCTCGCCCGAGCCGACCACCGGCAGCGGCTTGGACATCACCTTGTCCAGGGTGTCGGTCAGCTGGATGTCGCCCGCGAAGACGCCCTCCAGCAGCAGCTTCTCCACCACCGAGCCGATCACCTCGCCGGCCATGATGTCCGGGTGGCCGGCGCCCGGCGAGACCACCGGCATCTGCGAGACGCCGTACTCGCGCAGCACCCGGACCGCCTCGGAGACCGTCTCGTTGGGGTGCATGTGGACGAACTGCGGGATGCCCTCGTGCTCGATGGCGTCCTTGCGGGCCAGCACCTCGCCGATGTGCGCCTCGTCGGTGGCGGACGGCAGGAAGCCGTAGTCGGCCATCCAGTCGTCGTTGAAGATCTTCGACAGGTAGCCGCGGCCGCCGTCCGGCAGCAGCACCACGACGACGTCGTCCGGGCCGAGCCCGCGGGCGACCTCCAGCGCGGCGACGACCGCCATGCCGCAGGAGCCGCCGACCAGCAGGCCCTCCTCCTTGGCCAGGCGGCGGGTCATCTGGAAGGAGTCCTTGTCGGAGACGGCGACGATCCCGTCCGCGACGGTGCGGTCGTAGGCGGTCGGCCAGAAGTCCTCGCCGACGCCCTCGACCAGGTACGGCCGGCCGGTACCGCCCGAGTAGACCGAGCCCTCCGGGTCGGCGCCGATCACCTTGACCTTGCCGCCGGAGACCTCCTTCAGGTAGTTGCCGGTGCCGGAGATGGTGCCGCCGGTGCCGACGCCCGCCACGAAGTGGGTGATCCGGCCCTCGGTCTGCTCCCACAGCTCCGGACCGGTGGAGTGGAAGTGCGAGGCCGGGTTGTCCGGGTTGGAGTACTGGTCCGGCTTCCAGGCGTTCGGGGTCTCACGGACCAGCCGGTCGGAGACGTTGTAGTACGAGTCCGGGTGCTCGGGGGCGACCGCCGTCGGACAGACGACCACCTCGGCACCGTAGGCGCGCAGCGTGTTGATCTTGTCGGTGGAGACCTTGTCGGGGCAGACGAAGATGCACTTGTAGCCCTTCTGCTGGGCCACGATCGCCAGGCCGACACCGGTGTTGCCGGAGGTCGGCTCGACGATGGTGCCGCCGGGCTTGAGGGCGCCGGAGGCCTCGGCGGCCTCGATCATGCGCATCGCGATGCGGTCCTTCACCGAACCACCGGGGTTGAAGTACTCGACCTTGGCGAGCACGGTCGCGCTGATTCCCTCGGTGACCTTGTTCAGCTTGACCAGCGGGGTGTTGCCGACCAGGTCGATGATCGAGTTGTGGTACCGCACGGGGGATCCTCCCGGTCTGTGGGCATGCAGTGGCTGCGGGCATGCACGTGGCGCTTTCGGTACTGCAAAGCCTAGGCCGTACCAGGAGCCCCGTCCGGCCCGTACGCCCCACGAACGGACCACCCCCGTCGTAGGCCGGGCCGATCGCGGGTACTAGGGGTGTACACGCATCGGGAGCGGCCCTTCACCGGGTGGCACGAGGACGCGAAGGGGGCACCGGATGTCAACGGCACAGGGGTCGCGGGCCCGGGTGGCCCGCCGGATCGCCACCGCGGCGGCGTACGGCGGGGGCGGGCTCGGCGTGCTGGGCGTCGGCCTGGTGGGCCTGCTGCTGACCGAGAGCAGACTCGCCGTCCAGGCCATCGGCATCCTGGAGGGCGCTCCGCCGAAGGCCGACGGCGTCTACGGCGAGGCCTTCGCCGACACCTCCGCCGCGCCGCAGCCGCCGCTGGTGCTGGCCTTCCTCGGCGACTCCACGGCGGCCGGCCTGGGGGTGCTGCGGGCCCGCGAGACACCGGGCGCGCTGCTCGCCGCCGGGCTCGCCTCGGTCGCCGAGCGCCCGGTCCGGCTGGTCAACGTGGCGTTCACCGGCGGCCGCTCCGCCGACCTGGCCGGCCAGCTGGACCAGGCCCTGGCGCACCGCCCCGACATCGCCGTGATCATGGTCGGCGCCAACGACGTGACCCGGCACAGCCCGGCCGAGCTCGCGGTGCGCCAGCTCGGCGAGACGGTCGCCGCGCTGCGCGCGGCCGGCTGCCAGGTGGTGGTCGGCACCTGCCCGGACCTCGGGACGATCAAGCCGGTCCGCCCGCCGCTGCGCTGGGTGGCCCGCCGGCTGAGCCGGCAGCTGGCCGCCGCGCAGACCATCGCGGTGGTGGAGGCGGGCGGCCGGACGGTCTCGCTCGGCTCGCTGCTGGGCCCCGAGTTCGCGGCCCGTCCGGAGATGTTCGCCGCCGACCGCTACCACCCCTCGGCCCAGGGCTACGCGACGGCCGCGATGGCCGTGCTGCCCTCGGTCTGCGCCACCCTGGACCTCTGGCCGCAGGAGGAGCGGCCGGACGGGACGGTCCCGGGCGGGGCCGTGCTGCCGGTGGCGGTGGCCGCGGCGGCCGCGGCCGGGCGGTCCGGCTCCGAGGTGGCGGCGGTCGGCGGCGAGGGCGGCGCGGCCGGGCGCTGGGCGCTGCTGCGCCACCGGCTGCGGGTCGGCCTGCCGGGCTCCGGAGCCGCCGGGGAGCCGTCCGCGGAGGGCGCCCCGGGCCCCGGGAACACGTCGGCCAGCTCACACACCCGGGCGGGTGACGACTGACCTACCAGACGGTAACTTTCCTCCCGGACGCCTGTCCGCCACTCAGCGAGGAGCCTGCCATGCCCGAAGCCGTCATCGTCAGCGCCGCCCGTTCGCCGATCGGCCGGGCCTTCAAGGGCTCGCTGAAGGACGTCCGCCCGGACGACCTGACCGCGCACATCATCCAGGCGGCCCTGGCCAAGGTGCCGCAGCTCGACCCGCGCGAGATCGACGACCTGATGCTCGGCTGCGGCCTGCCCGGCGGCGAGCAGGGCCACAACCTGGCCCGCATCGTGGCCGTCCAGATGGGCATGGACCACCTGCCCGGCGCGACCATCACCCGCTACTGCTCCTCCTCGCTGCAGACCACCCGGATGGCGCTGCACGCGATCAAGGCCGGCGAGGGCGACGTCTTCGTCTCGGCCGGCGTGGAGACCGTCTCGCGCAGCGTCCACGGCACCTCGGACGGCATGCCGGGCACGATGAACCCGCTCTTCGACGAGGCCCGGGCGCGCACCGCGAAGCGGGCCGAGGAGGGCGGTGGCGCGTGGCACGACCCGCGGGAGGACGGGCTGCTGCCCGACGCCTACATCGCGATGGGGCAGACCGCCGAGAACCTGGCCGCCCTCAAGGGCATCAGCCGGGCCGAGCAGGACGAGTTCGGCGTGCGCTCGCAGAACCTCGCCGAGGCCGCCATCGAGGCCGGCTTCTGGGCGCGCGAGATCACCCCGGTCACACTGCCGGACGGCACCGTGGTCAGCACGGACGACGGCCCGCGCGCGGGCGTCACCCTGGAGGGCGTCTCCGGCCTGAAGCCGGTGTTCCGCCCGGACGGCACGGTGACCGCCGGTAACTGCTGCCCGCTGAACGACGGCGCCGCGGCGCTGGTCGTGATGTCCGACACCAAGGCCCGCGAGCTGGGCATCACCCCGCTCGCCCGGGTGGTCTCCACCGGCCTCAGCGCACTCTCCCCCGAGATCATGGGCCACGGCCCGGTCGAGGCCTCGAAGCAGGCGCTGAAGCGGGCCGGCCTGACCATCGGCGACATCGACCTGGTCGAGATCAACGAGGCCTTCGCCGCCCAGGTGATCCCGTCCTACCGCGACCTCGGCGTCGACCTGGACCGGCTGAACGTCAACGGCGGCGCGATCGCCGTCGGCCACCCCTTCGGCATGACCGGCGCCCGGATCACCACCACCCTGATCAACTCCCTGCAGTGGCACGACAAGCAGTTCGGCCTGGAGACCATGTGCGTCGGCGGTGGCCAGGGCATGGCGATGGTCATCGAGCGGCTCAGCTGACTCCCGCCACCCCTCACCCGTCAACCCCGAAGGGGTCCAGACCACCCATTTGGAGTGACGCAGCGTAATTGAGGGCCGGATCACACCGCGAGGTCGATCCGGCCCTCTTCTCGTTCTTTTCCGGACCGGAAATCGACGGTGCGGAGCGGATCAACTCCGCAGCGTAGAGCGGGACTCTCTAACAATTTGGGGACAAGAGCGAAAGTCACTGACAAAGTGGACATTCGCCACTGCGGTAACAGGGCCCGATGCGGCAATGTGGAGGCGTAACCCCGTTCCGCTCCTCGCTAGGAGTACGTTCCGTGAGCGCCGTCTACACCATCCTGCTGCTGATCCTGATCGCCGTGTCGACCTCCGTGCTGCTCCACCTCCGGGGAATCTCCCGCCGGCTGGACGCGCGGGCCGCGGCCGCCCCGGCCGTCGACGAGGCGGCGATACGCCGGGCCGTCGCCGACGCGCTGGCCGCCGACCGCGAGCGGGAGATCACCGAGGCCCGGGCGTTCTGGGCCGAGCAGGAGGCCCGCGCGGCCGAGGACGCGCCACTGTTCGACTCCCCCTTCGCCGGGGTCTTCAACACCACCGACGAGTGGCCGCTGTTCTTCCCCCGCCCGACCGGGCCGGGCGAGGCGGCCGACAACGCGGGCACCATGGACCCGGAGTTCGGCGAGGCGCTGCGCTCCGCGCTGGAGGACCTCATCAACGAGGGCGGCGTCCGCCCGGCCCAGCCCGACACCGAGGGCGGCGCCCCGCTGCGCCCCGGCCACCCGGCCGGCGCCCCGGCCGCCGAGACCGCCGGGGAGGCCCGCGCCCGCCGCGAGGCCGACCTGCTGGCCACCGGCCTGGAGGCCGGACTGCTGGACGCCGAGCCGGCCGTCGAGGACGCCCCGGTGGCCGCCCCCGACCCGCGCCGCCACCCCTCGCACCCCGACTTCGTCCCCAGCCAGGCGCCGTCCCGCGAGTGGACCGACACCCGGCTGACCGAGCTCGCCGAGGAGGGCGTCGCCCTGGTCGACGTCCGCCCCGGCCCGCTCGGCACCCTGGACGTCTACGCCTTCGCCGACGGCACCACGCTCTGCGTGGCCCCGGGCGACCGCGAGGCCGCGTACCGGCTGGTCGACGCCGTCCGGGCCGGCGAGGACGTCCGGCTGCTCGGCGGCTCCCGGTTCTCCGGCTCCTACTCGCTGACCTTCTCCACCGACGAGGACGCCGTGTACGTGCTCGCCGACCGGGTGGTGGCCAGTATCTGAGCCGACCCGCGACACGGCCCGGGGGCCGACCGGATCCAGGGGTTACCGATCCGGTCGGCCCCCGGCGCTTGCGGCCCTCCGGACGGGGCGGTCAGACGGCCGCGGCGGTCTCCGCGAGCCGGCGCAGGGCGTCCGCCCGCACCGCCTCCGCCGTCGCCGGTCCGTCCGGCAGTGCCACCGCGGCGTCCCCGGGCAGGGCGGCCAGCGCCGCCGCCAGGTCGTGGCCGACCACCGCGAGCTGGTCGCCGACGGCGAAGGCCCCGGCGTCCGGCAGCTCGCGCAGCGGCCCGCCGCCCGCCTTGCCGTCCGCCCCGCCGCCCGCCTTGCCGTCCGCCCCGCCGTCCGCCCCGCCGTCCGCCCGCGCCGCCTCGGCCGCCTGCGCCGCGGCCGCCAGCCGGCGGGCCAGCGCCAGCCCGGCCGCCGCCCGGGAGGGGTGCCCGGGGACGGCGCCCAGCAGCCGGCTCTGCGGCATCGCGCGGAACCGGTCCGCCAGCGCGTCGACGGCTTCGGCCAGGGTCTTCTCATCGGACGTCTCGGACATGCCGCGAGCATACGGCGCACCGGCACGGAAAGCCGCCGGGCCCCGGAGCGGGTGGCTCCGGGGCCCGGCGGCAGTGGTGGTGCGGCGGAGGATCAGTCGTCGCCGCGCAGGATCGCGATCAGCCGCAGCATCTCGACGTAGATCCAGACCAGCGACAGGGTGAGCCCGAACGCGGCCCGCCAGGACTCCTTCTGCGGGGCGCCGTGCGCGATCGCCTCCTCGACGGCCGCGAAGTCCAGCGAGAGGAAGAACGCGCCGAGGCCGATGCCGACCAGGCCGACCACGATGCCGAGCGGCCCGGAACGCAGCCCCATGTCGGCGCCGAAGAGCGAGGCCACCATGTTGATCAGCATCAGCAGCACGAAGCCCATGGCGATCGCGATGCCGATCCGGGTGTAGCGCGGGGTGACCCGGATCCGGCCGGTCTTGTAGGCGATCAGCATCGCCGCGAAGACCGCCGCGGTGCCCAGCACCGCCTGGAGCGCGATGCCCGGCCAGATGGTGTTGAACACCTTGGTGATCGCGCCGAGCGCGAAGCCCTGCAGGCCCGCGTAGAGCAGGATCAGCGGCGGGCTGACGCTCCGCTTGAAGGAGATCACCATGCCGACCACGAAGGCGATCAGCGAGGCGCCGCCGGCCAGGCCGAAGTTCCGCTCCGGCAGGGCGAACCAGGCCAGACCGCCGGCCGCGACCAGGGTCAGCAGCGTCATCGCGGTGCGCGCGACCACGTCGTCGAGCGTCATCCGGCCCGTCGCCAGCGGACCGGCGGACGGGGCGTTGTACATCTCGACGAGCTGCTCGTCGGTCAGCGGGGCCTGGCCCTGCGGCTGCTGGGCGTAGGGGCTGTTGGCGTACGGGT
Organism: Kitasatospora sp. NPDC057692; assembly: GCF_042799475.1. Taxonomy (NCBI): domain Bacteria; kingdom Bacillati; phylum Actinomycetota; class Actinomycetes; order Kitasatosporales; family Streptomycetaceae; genus Kitasatospora; species Kitasatospora sp. NPDC057692. The sequence continues at coordinate 68,129 of NZ_JBHVIV010000028.1, forward strand.
TGTTGCCGTACGGATTGTTGCCGTAGGGGTTGGTGGCGGTCGGGCCCCCGGCCGGCGGGGTCTGGGTGGTCCCGAAACCCGCGTAGCCGGACTCGCGGGAGAAGGACCCCTCCCGCGAGAAGACCGGGTTGCTGCTTCTCATTGCTCATTCCCTCCGTGGCGGCACTGCACCGCCCGAACCACAAGGGTAATGGCTTGGCAAAGAAATCGGCATCCGCCGCGAGAAGGATTCGGCCGCCGATGCCCGACGGGGACGCCGGTCGGCGTCCCCGCGAGCAAGCACGTGTGCCCAGAGCCGGACTCGAACCGGCACGGCCTTTCGGCCAAGCAGTTTTAAGCTGCCCGTGTCTGCGTTCCACCATCTGGGCGTCCTGCGGACCCGGCCCCGCCGACGGAGCGGAGAGCATCGCTCCGCCGCCCGTGCGGACCACCCCTGAGCCTAGTATCCCGGCCTCCCCTTTCGCATGTTCCAAGGCGGGGAAGTTGTCATGTTTCCTTGCCATCTGACGAACAGTCCGTGATTAGGCCACCGAACCCGCTCGATCCGGCCACCGCTTCCCGCTCGGGGTCGGTGTCATACCGCAGGAGGAGGGCGCCACCTGGGTGTACGCCCAGCGGTGGTCAGGCCAACCGTCCGGCGGAGCGACGAGAACCCGTGATCACCCGGCGGAGCATGGAGGTACGGCCGGACGCCCCTCGAAGGGCCCGGCCGGCCCACCGCCTTCTTCCCCGCCGCGGCACCGCGCGGCCCCTCTCCGCCGAAACCCGAGGAGCACTCCCGTGAGCACGTCGACCGCAACCGCCGTCCGTACCGGCCGGGCGGCCGCCCGCGCCACCGGCCTGAACAAGGTCTACGGGGAGGGCGACACCCGCGTCGTCGCCCTCGACAACGTCAGCGTCACCTTCCCGCAGGGCGAGTTCACCGCCATCATGGGCCCCTCCGGCTCCGGCAAGTCCACCCTCATGCACTGCATGGCCGGCCTCGACACCGTCACCTCCGGCTCCTCCACCATCGGCGAGACCGAGCTCGTCGGCCTCAAGGACAAGCAGCTCACCCAGCTGCGCCGCGACCACATCGGCTTCATCTTCCAGGCATTCAACCTGCTGCCCACCCTCACCGCCCTGGAGAACATCACCCTCCCGATGGACATCGCCGGCCGCAAGGCCGACAAGCAGTGGCTCGACAAGGTGGTCGAGACCGTCGGCCTCTCCGGCCGGCTCTCCCACCGCCCCAGCCAGCTCTCCGGCGGCCAGCAGCAGCGCGTCGCCTGCGCCCGCGCCCTCGCCAGCAAGCCCGACATCGTCTTCGCCGACGAACCGACCGGCAACCTCGACTCCCGCTCCGGCGCCGAGATCCTCTCCTTCCTGCGCAACTCCGTGCGCGAACTCGGCCAGACCGTCGTCATGGTCACCCACGACCCCGTCGCCGCCTCCTACGCCGACCGCGTCGTCTTCCTCGCCGACGGCCGCATCGTCGACGAACTGGCCCAGCCGACCGCCGACGCCGTCCTGGACCGCATGCGCCGCTTCGACGCCAAGGGCCGCACCAGCTGACGCCCCGCGCCGGCCGCCCGCCCCTTCGTTGACCTCAGGACCCCAGGACACCCCATGTATCGCACCGCACTGCGCAATGTGCTGGCCCACAAGGGCCGACTGCTGATGACGGCGCTCGCCGTCATGCTGGGCACCGCCTTCGTGGCCGGCACCATGGTCTTCTCCGACACCTTCGGCAAGGCCATGCGGGAGAACAACTCCACGAGCTACTCCGACGTGTCGGTCCAGGTCATCGACACCGCCTCCGGCGCCACCGCGACCGCCGAGGAGAAGAGCGAGAAGAGCCCGGTCACCCTGAGCGACGCCACCGTGCAGCAGCTCGCCGCGCTGCCCGGCACCGCGAGCGCCCGCGGTGTGGTCAGCGGCTTCACCGGCGTGGCCGACAAGAGCGGCACCCTGATCGGCCAGCCCTGGACGGCCAGGGGCGCCAACTTCGCGCCCGGCCAAGACGGCAAGGACGCCCGCTACCCGATGGCCGAGGGCCAGGGCCCGAAGAACGACAAGGAGATCGCCCTCGACCGCAGGACCGCCGAGAAGGGCGGCTACAAGGTCGGCGACACCGTCCGGGTCGGCTCCAACGGCCCCGTCGTCGAGGCCAGGCTCACCGGAATCTTCACCACCGACGACCCGGTGGTGAACAGCGGCGGCACCCTCACCCTGTTCGACCGGGCGACCGCCCAGCAGCTGCTGCTGGAGCCCGGCCGCTACAGCAGCATCGTGCTCGCCGCCAAGCCCGGCACCAGCCAGGACGCCCTGCTCTCCGAGGTGAACCAGAAGCTCCGGCCCGAGCAGCAGATCGAGGTCCGCACCGGCGCCGACCTGAAGGCCGAGGACGAGCGGCTGATCGAGCGGAGCAGCAAGAGCATCCGCACCATGCTGCTCGCCTTCGCGGCGATCTCGCTCTTCGTCGGCATCTTCATCATCGCCAACACCTTCACCATGCTGGTCGCCCAGCGCACCAAGGAGCTGGCCCTGCTCCGCGCCATCGGTGCCAGCCGCAAGCAGGTGACCCGCTCGGTGCTGATCGAGGCGCTCGCCATCGGCACCGTCTCGGCCGCGGCGGGCCTGGTCGCCGGCCTCGGCATCGGCGCCGGGATGCAGTCCCTGATCGCCTCGCTGGACGACGGCATGCCGACCGCCTCCCTGGTGGTCAAGCCGATGACCGTGGCGGTCACCCTGCTCGTCGGCATCCTGGTGACGGTGCTCTCCGCCCTGCTGCCGGCCGTCCGCGCCGCGCGGATCGCCCCGGTCGCCGCGATGAGCAGCGGCGACCAGCCGGTCAGCCAGAAGTCCCTGGTGGTCCGGAACACGATCGGCTCGCTGCTGGCCGCCGCCGGCATCGCCCTGGTCGCCTTCGGCGCCTCGAAGGGCAACTCCGACGGCCGGATGCCGATCGCGTTCGGCGCGCTGCTCGCCGTCCTGGGCGTCTTCGTCCTGCTGCCGCTGCTCTCCCGCCCGGTGATCGCCCTGGTCGGCCCGGTCCTCGGCCGGCTGTTCGGCACCCCCGGCAAGCTGGCCCGGCAGAACGCGGTGCGCAACCCGCGCCGCACCGCCGCCACCGCCGCCGCGCTCACCATCGGTCTGACCCTGGTCAGCGGCCTGACGGTGATCGGCGCCTCGGTCGCCGACGCCGTGGACCGGACGGTCACCAGCTCGCTGAAGGCCGACTTCCTGGTGGGCACGGCCAACAACATGAGCCTGTCCGACAAGGTCCCGGCCGAGCTCGCCAAGGCCCCCGGGGTGGCCGCCTCCTCTCCGCAGACCCTCGTGTCCTGGAAGCTCAACGGCGACAACCGGTCGATCACCGGTCTGAACGCCGACAGCATCGACAAGCTGGTCACGATGAAGATGACGAGCGGCTCGACGGCCTCCGTCGGCCAGGGGCGGCTGCTGATCGACGAGGACCTCGCGAAGAAGCTCGGCGCCACCACCGGCTCGACCGTCGAGGTCGGCTACGGCAACGCGGGCAAGGGCGCCCTGGCCATCGGCGGCGTCTACGAGAAGAACGAACTGCTCGGCGAGGCCGTGCTGGCCAACGGCGAGATCGTCAAGCACGACCCCCAGCCCTACCTGCGCGGCGTCCTGGTCAAGGGCACGGACGGGGAGAGCGCCGCGCTGAAGAAGGCGCTCAAGGACGCCACCGGCGCCAACCCGGTGATCGAGGTCAAGTCGCGCCAGGACCTCCGGGACCGGTTCAGCCAGACCATCACCTTCGCGCTGAACCTGATGTACGGCCTGCTGGCGATGTCGGTGATCGTCGCGATCCTCGGGGTGATCAACACCCTGGCGATGTCGGTCTTCGAGCGCAAGCGCGAGATCGGCATGCTGCGGGCGATCGGCCTGGACCGCTCCGGCATCAAGCGGATGGTCCGTCTGGAGTCCGTGGTGATCTCGGTGTTCGGCGCCGGCATCGGCGTCCTGCTCGGCAGCTTCATGGCCTGGGCGATCAACGGCACCCTGAAGTCCGAGCTGCCGGGCCTGGCCACCGTGCTCCCCTTCGGCCAGCTGCTGCTCTTCCTCGCCCTGGCCGGCGTGGTCGGCCTGGTCGCCGCCTTCTGGCCCGCCCGCCGGGCCGCCGGACTGGACATCCTGACCAGCATCAAGACCGACTGACCGACGACCGACATGCGAGTAAGGCCCCCGCCGGAGGGTTCGGCGGGGGCCTTCTCGTTCACTTCTGTACTCCGCCCGACTCGCACAGCCGGCTGAGCACCACGGAGGTCGTGGTCCGGCAGCACTGCCGGGCGGAGGGCCTCCGACTCATACCCCGGTGCTCCCACACCGGGGTCCGCAGTCGTCTACTTGCTGGCGAGCTCCTTGTCGGCGGCCGGCTTGGCGGCCTCGACGGCGGGCTTGGTGGGGGCCGTGACCTCCTGGATCGGCTGGTACGGGTTCTCCATCTGCGACAGGCCGACCATCTCGCGCTTCAGGAAGACGGCGAGGGTCCAGTCGGTGAAGACGCGGACCTTCCGGTTGAAGGTGGGGACCATGGCGCCGTGGTACAGGCGGTGGAACCACCAGGCCGGACGGCCCTTCAGCTTGTACTTGCCGAAGAGGATCGCGACACCCTTGTGCAGGCCGAGACCGGCCACCGCACCCAGGTTCTTGTGCTTGTACTCCTGCTGCGGGAAGCCGCGCATGCCGGAGATCACGTTGTCGCCGAGGACGGCGGCCTGGCGCACGGCGTGCTGCGCGTTCGGCGGGCACCAGGCGCCCTCGCCGGCGGCGAGGTCCGGCACCTGGGCGTTGTCGCCGGCGGCCCAGACGTAGTCGAAGCCCTGGACCTGGAGGGTCGGCGCGGTGTCGACGTGGCCGCGCGGGCCCAGCGGCAGGCCGAACCGGGCCAGCACCGGGTTCGGCTTCACGCCGGCCGTCCACACGATGGTGGAGGCGTCCATCTCCAGGCCGTTCTTCAGCACGACGTGGCCGTCGACGCAGGAGTCCATCGAGGTCTCGATGTAGACCTCGATGTTGCGCTCTTCGAGCTTCTCCTTGGTCCACAGACCGAGGTCCGGGCCCATCTCCGGGAGGATCCGGTTGGCGGCCTCGACGACGACGAAGCGCATGTCGTCGCGGCTGACGGTCTTGTAGATCTTGGAGGCGTCGCGCGCCATGTCCTCGATCTCGGCGATCGTCTCGACGCCGGCGAAGCCGCCGCCGATGATGACGAAGGTCAGCGCCTTGCGGCGGACCGCCTCGTCCGTGGTGGACTCGGCCTTGTCCAGCTGCGCCATGACGTGGTTGCGGAGGGCGATGGCCTCCTCCACGGTCTTCATGCCGATGCCGTGCTCGGCCAGACCCGGGATCGGGAAGGTCCGGGAGACCGAACCGGTCGCGACGACCAGGTAGTCGAAGGGCAGCTCGTACGAGTCGCCCGCCGAGGGCTGGATGGTCGCGACCTTGCGCTCGTGGTCCACACCGGTGACCGCACCGGTGAGCACCTCCGCGTTCTTCAGCGCGGTGCGCAGGGGCGCGACGAGGTTGCGGGGCGCGACGTTGCCGCCGGCCGCCTCGGGGAGGAAGGGCAGGTACGTCATGTACGACCGCGGGTCCACGACCGTGACGGTCGCTTCGCCGTAGCGCATCTTCTTGAGGATGCGCATCGCGGCATACAGGCCGACGTAACCACCGCCGACAATGAGGATGCGAGGACGCTCCGTGGTGCTCATATCCGAAAGTATCCAGCACCGGTCGGAGCAGCCTTCGTGAGCCCGCTCACAAGCTTATGGAACCCTTCTGCTACACTGCGCGCCCCCGTTTCGACCCCCCGCCCCGCCCCGCACGGCCCCCGGGGCCCCCGGGCGGGCGTGTCCGCGGGGACGGCGCCGCTGAGCAGCAACGATCCATGACCCGGCCCGGTTCCCGCACGGGATTTCGATTTTCAAACCTCCGGCGGGCCGCAACCTGCGATCCAACGGCCATCACGCCCAGCGAGCCTTCGGTCCCACATATCGGACGGACCGGACCCCCCGGCCCCGCGAAAGGCTGGATCCTCATGTGAAGAAATTCACGAACATTCCCGCGGCGCCCCGGCGCGCCCCGGCCCCGGAGCCCCGGGGGGGGGCGTCCGGGGCCGGTCCGGTAAGTCCCGCGCCTGGTCAGCGGGCGATACTCCAGGCGATGCCGTCCAGGATGTCGTGCTCGCTGACGACCACCTCGGCGGCGCCCGTCCGCACCATGATCTCCAGCAGTTCCAGGGCGCCGGCCGCGATCACGTCCACCCGGCCCGGGTGCATCGACGGGATCGCCGCCCGCTCCGCGTGGGTGGCGTGCAGCAGCCGGTCGGCGATCCCGGCGACCCGCTCGCGGGGGATCCGGGAGTGGTGGATCGCCTCCGAGTCGTACCGGGGCAGGTCCTGGGCGATCGCCGAGATGGTGGTGACGGTGCCGGCCAGACCGACCAGGGTGGCCGCGCCGGTCAGCGGGACGGCCTCCTCGGCCCGGTCCAGCTCCGCCCGCACGTGCGCCCGGGCCTCGGCGATCTGCTCGTCCGAGGGCAGCTCGGCGCCGCCGAAGTGCCGCTCGGTCAGCCGGACGCAGCCGATGTCCACCGAGCGCGCCGCCTGCACGTAATCGGCCCCGAGCACGAACTCGGTCGAGCCGCCGCCCAGGTCGAAGACCAGGTACGGGGCCGGGAACTGACCGCCGGTGAGCTCCTTGGTGGCGCCGACGAAGGAGAGGTGGGCCTCCTCCTCGCCGCTGACCACCTCGGGCTCGACGCCCAGGGCCGCCCGCACGCCGTCGACGTACTCGGCACTGTTCTCGGCGTCCCGGGAGGCGCTGGTGGCGACGAAGCGGATCCGCTCCGGGCCCACCCCGAAGCCGGCGATCACCTCCGCGTACTCCCGGCAGGCGGCGAAGGTGCGCTCCAGCGCGTCCGGGTGCAGCCGGCCGGTGCGGTCCACGCCCTGGCCGAGCCGGTTGATGATCATCCGCCGGTCGAGGTCGGTGATCGCGCCGGTCTCCGGGTCGAGGTCGGCGACCAGCAGCCGGATCGAGTTGGTCCCGCAGTCGATCGCGGCCACCCGGGTGGTGCTCATGCGCCGTCCTCCCCCGCCTCGTCCGCCTCCTGCGCGGCCCGCTTGGCGGCGCGGTCGGCGGTCTTCCGCTCCTTGGCCGCGATCACGGCCGCGTGGTCCTGCTCCTTGGCCCGGTTGCGCAGCACCCGGTCGCCGGCGGCCGCGACCTCCTCGGCGGAGACGCACGGGCCCTTGGCCCACCAGTCCTCCAGCATGCCGAGCGCCTCGTCGCCGAGCGGGTTGACGCCCTCGCCCGCCGCCAGCGAGTGGCCGACCAGCACGTGCAGGCACTTGACCCGGTCCGGCATGCCGCCGGCGCTCGGGAAGCCCTCCAGCACCTCGATGGCGTCGCGGCGGGCGATGTAGTCCTCGTGCGCCTTCTGGTACGCCGCGGCCAGCTCGGGGTCCTCGGCGAGCCGGGCGCTCTGGTCCTTCATCACGCCGTCCGCCTCCAGGGTGCCGATCAGCGAGGCGGCCTTGGGGCAGGTCAGGTAGTAGAGCGTCGGGAACGGCGTGCCGTCCGGCAGCCGGGGGGCCGTCTCCACGACGTCCGGGTTGCCGCACGGGCAGCGGTGGGCCACGCCGCGCAGGCCGCGCGGGACCCGGCCGAGCTGCGCGGCGATCGCCGCGACGTCCTCGTCGGAGACGGTGGGGTGGTTCTCAGTGGTCATGGGAGGAGCTGTCTCCAGCGGGGGCGGGGGCGGGTGGTGAGGGAGGGGCGGGCTGCCCCGGGGCGGCGGGGGCCGGGGGCGCGGCGGCCATCGGCGCGGCGGCGGCGTCGACGGAGTCCCAGACGCTGGCGTACCAGGGCCGGGCCGCCTTGGCCGGGCCGGCCGCCGGGCCCGCCGCGGGCGGCGGAGCGCCCAGCGCGGACTTCGCCGCGTCCCGGGCCGCCGGGTCCACCGCGATGTACGGGGTCTCCCCCGGCATCGCGTAGTGCAGCCGGGTGCGGGCCTGGGCCTTGACGTACTCCGGGTCCTGCCAGCGGGCCTTCTCCCGGCGCAGCTGCTCGACCTGCTGCCGGGCGTGCTCGGCCCGGGCGCGCTGGGCCGAGATCTCCGAGCGCTGCGAGACGAACTGCCGCGTCGGATAGGCCAGGATCGCCACCAGGGAGCAGAGCACCAGCACGAGGACGGTCGCCCGGCTCGTGAACCGAGGCCGGGCCGCCAAGCCCGGGATCCTCCAGCCTGCCATCTCCGGTGTCCCCTCCTGGTCGCGACGGTGCCCCGCCGTCCACCCTACGGGGTGAACGGCGGGGCACCGGTCAGGCGTGCGCTACCGGGCGTCCGGCGATACCGGCCGGGCGCCGCCGGTCGGGCTCAGCCCTCGTGCTTGAACCGCGGGAAGGCGCCGCGGCCGGCGTACTCGGCGGCGTCGTCGAGGATCTCCTCGATGCGCAGCAGCTGGTTGTACTTGGCGACGCGCTCGGAGCGGGCCGGGGCGCCGGTCTTGATCTGGCCGCAGTTGGTGGCGACGGCCAGGTCGGCGATGGTGACGTCCTCGGTCTCGCCGGAGCGGTGCGACATCATGCAGCGGTAGCCGTTGCGCTGGGCCAGCTCGACGGCGTCCAGGGTCTCGGTCAGCGAGCCGATCTGGTTGACCTTCACCAGCAGCGCGTTGGCGGTGCCGGTCTCGATGCCGCGGGCCAGGCGGGCCGGGTTGGTGACGAACAGGTCGTCGCCGACCAGCTGGACCTTGTCGCCCAGCTTCTCGGTCATGGCCTTCCAACCGTCCCAGTCCGACTCGTCCAGCGGGTCCTCGATGGAGACCAGCGGGTAGGCGGCGACCAGGCCGGCGTAGTACTCGATGAGCTCGGCGGAGGTGAGCGCCTTGCCCTCGAACTGGTAGGCGCCGTCCTCGTAGAACTCGGAGGAGGCGACGTCCAGGGCGAGCGCGACGTCCTTGCCCGGCACGTAGCCGGCCTTCTGGATGGCCTCGACGATGAGGTCCAGGGCCTCGCGGTTGGAGTCCAGGTTCGGGGCGAAGCCGCCCTCGTCGCCCAGGCCGGTCGACAGACCGCGCTCCTTCAGCACGCCCTTGAGGGTGTGGTAGACCTCGACGCCCCAGCGGACGGCCTCGGAGAAGGACTCCGCGCCGATCGGGGCGATCATGAACTCCTGGATGTCGACGTTGGAGTCCGCGTGCGAGCCGCCGTTGAGGATGTTCATCATCGGGACCGGCAGGACGTGCGCGTTCGGGCCGCCCAGGTAGCGGAACAGCGGCAGGTCGCTGGCCTCGGAGGCGGCGTGCGCGACGGCCAGCGAGACGCCCAGGATGGCGTTGGCGCCGAGCGAGGACTTGTCCGGGGTGGCGTCCAGGTCCAGCATGGCCTGGTCGATCAGGCGCTGCTCGGTGGCGTCGTAGCCGACCAGCTCGGGGCCGATCTGCTCGATGACGGCGAGAACGGCCTTCTCCACGCCCTTGCCGAAGTAGCGGTTCTTGTCACCGTCGCGGAGTTCCAGCGCCTCGAAGGCACCGGTGGAGGCACCCGACGGGACGGCGGCACGGCCGGTGCTGCCGTCGTCGAGGCCGACCTCGACCTCGACCGTGGGGTTGCCGCGCGAGTCGAGAATCTCACGGGCGACGACGACATCGATGGACGGCACGAGGCATCTCCTAGCGGAAGCAGGTTCGGCTGACGGTGGGGTGCAGTCGGCCGGACGATTGCGGAGTCGTTACGACCAGAGCCTAACCGCACGGGCTGTCCGGGCCACGTCGGCCTCGGTTCCGTCTCAGCGTGTGGCCGCTCTACCCACCGGTAGTTCACCTGGTTGCCCGACCGGAGAGGTCCGGATGCGGACGAAGGGGGACCGATCGGCCCCCCTTCGTCCGTGCGGTCGGACCGGTCGTCAGCCGAGGGCCAGGACCTGGCCCGGGACGATCAGGTTCGGGTCGGCGCCGACGGTGCCGCGGTTGCCGTCGTACAGCGCCTGCCAGCCGCCGGAGACGCCCTGGGCGGTGGCGATCCCGGCGAGGGTGTCGCCGGAGCGGACGGTGTAGCCGTGGCCGGCCGGCTGCTGCTGCGCGGCGGGGGCGGCCTGGGCGGCCTGCTGGCCGGCGTACTGCTGGTAGACGCCCTGGTGGCTGGTCCAGTACCAGGCGCCGTTGTTCTGGTACCAGAAGACCTTGGCGTCGGCGTCCCAGCCGGCCTTGCCGGAGAAGGCCGGGGACTGCGGGGACTGCTGCTGGACCTGCTGCTGCGCCTGCGGAGCCTGCTGGGCGCTCTGCGGCGCGTACTGCCGGGCCTGCGGCTTGGCGGCCTGCTGCTGCGGCTGGGCCTGCGGCGCGGCGGCGGCCGGCTTCGGGGCGGCGGGCTTCGGGGTCTGCTGCTGGGGCTGGGCCTGCGGCTTCGGGGCGGCCGGCTTGGCGTCCGCCGAGGTGTCGACCGCCGCCGGGGCGCCGCCCTTGCTCAGGCCCGCCTTCTTGGAGCAGACCGGCCAGGCGCCCGGGCCCTGCGAGGCGAGGACCTTCTCGGCGACCGAGATCTGCTGGGCCTTCGAGGCCTGGTTGGCCTGCGCCGCGTAGGCGGTGCCGCCGTACGCCTTCCAGGTGCTGGAGGTGAACTGGAGGCCGCCGTAGAAGCCGTTGCCGGTGTTGATGCTCCAGTTGCCGCCGCTCTCGCACTGGGCGACCGCGTCCCAGGTGGAGACCGGGGCGGCGGAGGCGCCGGTGGCGCTCAGGATCGGCATCGCCAGTCCGACGCCTGCGACACCGGCGACGGCGATGGCCTTCTCGGCCTGGGTACGGCGACGGTGACGACCGGTTCCAACGAACAGCATGAAGGGGTCCCTCTCCGCACGCCTGCGAGGTGAGCTGTCGGGTTCGGACCGGGAGGTGGCCCGGCCGCGCGGAGGCGGCTTCACCCCTAGCCGTGGGAGACGGCGCAAAACCTGGGTCCCCCGCCCCTGCCCAGGGTTCTGGTCGGTGTCCCGTGTCGCGGCGGGCAGGACTCGGCGTTCCGCGGACGGGGCTCGCAGCTGCGAACTCCACGGAGACTAGACAGATCTTCAGAGCAATCACAAGCTCATATCGCCGATATCACATGGACATCACGTCATGTGATGGATTGCCTACCAACCGAGGAGGTATGTCCGGATTGAGGGTGGTTCAGACCCCGGTCGGGCGGGCAACGGAGAGCGCCCGTCAGCGTGTTGTGCCGGTCCGTCAGCCCTCGGAAGGGATGCTCGGAGCCTCCTCGACGGGCCTTTTCTCCGGTGTGAATTCCACCGGAAGTTCACGGAGTCCCCGCATGATCAGACCACCGCGCCAGCGCAGGTCCCCGGGGTCGGCGGCGAGCCGCAGGTCCGGCAGCCGGGTCAGCAGGGTGGCCAGCGCGGCCCGCCCCTCCAGCCGCGCCAGCGGCGCGCCGATGCAGTAGTGGATGCCGTGCCCGAACCCCAGGTGCGGATTGTCCGCCCGGGCCAGGTCCAGGGTGTTCTCGTCGGAGAACCGCGCCGGGTCCCGGTCCGCCGCCGCGAGCACCACCAGCACCGGGTCGCCGACCGGGATCTCCACCCCGCCGATGGTCAGCGGGCTGGTCGCGAACCGCCAGGTGGCCAGCTCCACCGGCCCGTCGTAGCGCAGGAGTTCCTCGATGCCGGTCTCCAGCAGCGCGCTCTCGCCGCGCCCGACGGACTCCTGGAGCAGGTGGCGCTGCCCCGGGTTCCGGAACAGGGCGAGACACCCGTTGCCGATCAGGTTGATGGTGGTCTCGAAGCCGGCGAACAGCAGGATGAAGGCCATCGCCGCCGCCTCGTTCTCGGTCAGGTGCTCGCCGTGGTCACCGGCCCGGATCAGCCCCGAGATCAGGTCGTCGCCGAGGTCCGCCCGCTTGCGGTGGATCAGCTCCAGCAGGTAGGCGCGGATCTTCTTCACCGCGCGGCCCACGCCGCCGCGCTGCCCGCCGTGGTGGCGGATCATCGCGCCCGCCCAGTCCCGCAGGTCGTCCTGGTCCTCGGGCGGCACCCCGAGCAGGTCGCAGATCGCGTAGATGGGGAGCGGGAAGGCGAACTCGTGGATGAGGTCGGCGGAGCCGCGTGCCGCGAAGCCGTCGATCAGCCGGTCGGTCAGCTGCTGCACCCGCGGCTCGAAGGCCGCCACCCGGCGCGGGGTGAACGCCTTGGACACCAGGCGGCGCAGCCGGGTGTGGTCCGGCGGGTCGATGTTCAGCAGATGGGTCATGAGGTCGGCCTGGCGCTCGCCCGGAATGCCGACCCGTCCGGTGCGGTGGGCCTGCTCGCTGTGGTGCGCCGGGTTCTTGGAGAGCCGGCTGTCCGCCAGTGCCTGCCGGGCGTCCGCGTACCGGGTGACCAGCCATGCCTCCACCCCGCTCGGCAGGGTGGTCCGGTGCACCGGCTCGTGCTCGCGCAGCCACGCGTACGCGGGGTACGGATCGGCGGCGAACTCCCAGGTGAACAGGGGCGGACGGGCGGCGTCGGGCTCGGCTGGCATGGGTCGACGGTATCCCGGGCCGATCCGGGCCGGCGCACGGCGTGCGCGGCGCCCGGGCGGGTCCGTTCCGCGCGGCAGGCGTGAGCCTGGTCACCTGAGGGGTAATTCCTGTTGCGGGGGATCGGGACCTGCCTACGATCCTCCGCAAGATGTCCGTGGGCGCCGGTGCGGAGCCGCCCACAGGGAGGAGCAAGGCCATGCGGGTCACCGGTTCGGTCGTCGTGATCGCCGTACTCGACGGCGGGTCGGGGGCGGGCCTCGCCCGCCGGCTCACCGCGGCGGGCGCCGCCGGGATGCTGATCGCCGATCAGCAGGCCGGGGTCGCCGAGGACCTCGCCGCCGAGCTCGACCGGCCGGGCTGCCGGGTCGTCGGCGTCGGCGGCGACGTCCGCCGCCCCAGCGACGTCGCCGCGCTGGTGGACACCGCCGAGAAGCACCTGGGACCGATCGACCTGTTCTGCGTGGCCGGGCCGGGCGGCGAGCGGATCGCCTCCCTCTCCGACCTGCCCGACCACCTCGACCTGGAGCGGCTCGCCGAACTCGTCGCCCTGGTCGGCGAGGCGATCGGCGAGGTCGTCGTCCCGGCGCAGCGCCGCCCGGTGGAGCAGGTCGCCGCCGTCTGAGGCGGCCGTCCGTCCGGGCGGGCGGCGTCCGCGCGGGGTGCGGCCGGGCCCGTCACGGGGCGGGCTTCAGGCCCTCGGCGGCGCGCACCGCGTCCCGGTAGTCGCGCGCCGCGGCCCGCAGCGCGGCGTCCACGTCGATCCCGGCGTCGTGCGCGCGCTGCGCCACCGCGAGCAGCAGCCGGCCCGCCGACTCCGCGGTGAGTTCGGCGGGCAGCCCGTACGGCTCGTCCGGCACGCCCGTGAACCCGGCCCGGCGCACCCGCGACACCAGCTTCGCCGCGTACGCGAGCGAGGGCAGCCCGGCCGGCACGCCGTCCAGCACCGACTCGCGCTCCGACTTCTCGGCCGCCTTGAGCGCCTCCCAGTTGGCCTCCACCTCGGCCGCGCCGTCCGCCTCGGCGTCGCCGAACACGTGCGGGTGGCGGTACATCAGCTTGTCGACGATGTCGCCCGCGACGTCGTCGATCGAGAAGGCGCCGGTGGGGTGCTCCTCGGCGATCCGGGAGTGGAAGAAGACCTGGAGCAGGACGTCGCCCAGCTCCTCGCGGAGCATGGCGCGGTCCCCCTCCTCGATCGCCTCGACCAGCTCGTAGGCCTCCTCGACCAGGTACTTCACCAGGCTGGCGTGGGTCTGCTCGGCGTCCCAGGGGCAGCCGCCCGGCGAGCGGAGCCGGTCCATCACCGAGACCAGGTCCAGCAGCCGGGCGCCCGGCAGGTCGTAGGAGCCGGGCAGCACCTCGATCTCCGGCACCTCGCCGGCGTGCTCGACCGCGAGGCGGGCCAGCGCGTCGGTCAGCCCCGGGTCGCCGTCCGGGCTGCCCAGCCAGACCGTCGGGGCGGTCGCGGCGGTCGCGGCCGTCGGGTCGGCCGGGGCCCCGGTGAGCAGCCGGGCCAGCGCGGGGGCGGAGCCCGGCGCCACGATCCGGACCTCGACGCCGGCCTGCGCCAGGGCGGGCAGCTGCGGGTGGGCGGGGTCCGCGGCGAGCACCCGCCCGGCCGAGCGCAGCGCCTCCCAGGCGGGCCAGGACAGCAGGCCGGGGGCCACCCGGTGGGTGGTGATGAGGAGGATCAGCTTCGGGCCCGGAGGATTCGTCGTCACCCTCCGAACCTACCCGTCCGGTCCGCACCCCCGCCGCCGGGTTCCGGGCCCGGGCACGCCCCGCCGCACGCGCCCCCGCACGGGGCGGGTGGCGCGTCAACCCTGACGATCGTCCAGGTCGGACCCTGTCTTTCGGGTCGGGTCGGCACCCGCCTCCGACTCCTACCGTCCGTGTCATGACGAACACGCTCAGGAACAGAACGGCCCTCGCGGTGGTGCTGCTGGGTGCGGGCACCGGCGCGGTCGGGTGGCTGGCACCGGGGCGCGCGGGCGGGGACGGACCGGTCCGGGTGGCCACCGGCTGGTCCGCGGCCGGCTACCGGCGGATGGCCGACGCCGTCGCCGACGCCCCGCCCCGGCTCGCCGCCCTGCTGGAGCCCGCCACCGAGGCCGGGCTGCTGGTGCTGGGCCTGCTGCTGGCGCTCTGCTGGTGGACGGCCCGCGGGCGGCGGGCCGCCGACGCGGTCGCGGGTGTCGCGCTCACCGGCCTCGGCACGGTGCTCGCGTACGGGGCGAGCGAGCTGCTGAAGCTCGTGCTGGACGAGGAGCGGCCCTGCCGGGTACTGCCCGCCCTGCCGTCCACCGCGCTCGCCGACTGCCCCCCGCCGGGCGACTGGTCGTTCCCCAGCAACCACGCGACCCTGGCCGTCGCGCTGGCCACCGGTCTGGTGCTGCTGCGGCCGCGCTGGGCCTGGGCGGCCGTCCCCGTCGGTCTGGGGACCGCCGCCCTGCGGGTCGCCGCCGGGGTGCACTACCCGCACGACGTGCTCGCCGGGGCGGCCCTGGGCGGGGCGGTCACGGCGGCGGTGGTCGTCGCGCTGCTGCCCTCCGCGACGGCCGCGGTCGGCACGCTGGGCGGTGTGCGGCCGCTCGGCCGGCTGCTGCTCCGTCCGCTGCCGGACGCTCCGCAGCCGGACGCTCCGCTGGCGGCCGGTCCGCCGACGCCGGGTGGCGGCGGACCGGGGTCAGGCGGGCGGCGGGCCCGCGGCCAGGCCGGCCTCGTGGGCGAGGACGGCGGCCGCCGCGCGGTTGGCCACCCCCAGCCGCGCCAGGACGTTGCTGACGTGCGCCTTCACCGTGCCCTCCACCACCCCGATCCGGCGGGCGATCTGGCCGTTGGACAGCCCGGCGGCGACCAGCGCCAGTACATCGCGTTCGCGGGCGGTCAGTCCGGCCACCCGGCGCCGGGCGGCGGCCCGGCGGTCGGCCGGACCTCCGGCCCCGGTGGCGGCGAGATGGGCCACCACCCGGGCGGCCACCCGGGGTGAGAGGTAGGCCGCGCCGTCCGCCACCGACCGGACGCCGGCGATCAGCTCCTCCGGCTCGCCGGACTTGATCAGGAACCCGTTGGCGCCCCCTCCGAGGGCCCGCAGGATGTAGTCGTCCTCACCGAAGGTGGTCAGCATGACGATCCCGGTCTCCGCCCCGCTCCGGGTGGCGACGGCGCCCCGGCGGATCTCGGCGGCGGCGGCGATGCCGTCCGTGCCCGGCATCCGGATGTCCAGCACGGCGACGTCCGGGCGGTGGCGCCGGACCAGCTCGACCGCCTCCCGGCCGTTCCCGGTCTCGGCGACGATCTCGATCCCCGGATCGGTGGCGAGCACGGCGCGCACGCCCGCCCGCACCATCGGCTCGTCGTCCGCGATCACCACCCGGATCGGCGGGGGCCCGGCCTCCTGCCCCGCGCCCGTCACCGGGCGCTCACTGGACCAGGGCGTCCAGGGAGATCAGCACGCCGTCCCGGAAGCAGAGCCGGTACGCGTCCCCGGAGCGGTCGTTGTGGAAGGCCTCGGCCGTCATCGCGTAGTACTCGCACGTCACTCCCTCTCCGCCGGGCGGCGGGTCGCCCACGGACGGATGGTACGGAAACTGGCGTTCCGGCAGGAACGGCTCCACGGACGCCCGGTCCTGGCCGACGCGCAGCGAGGCGTAGTCGGCGGGGTCGAGGACGGAGCGTCCGGCCGCCTGGATCGTCCAGCCGCGCAGCACCGCGGTCAGGGCCAGGGCGACGGACAGCGGCGCCAGCACCACCGCCGCCATCATCCGGCCCACCCGGCGGCGGGCCCGGCGCAGTTCGCGGGTCGGCGAGACCGCGACCGGCGTCGGCGCGGGGCCGCCCGCCGGGGCACCGGCGCGCGGCAGGCGGGCGTCGACCTCGAAGCCCCCGTCCTCCCGGCGCCCGTGCCGGAAGGTGCCGCCGGCCAGCCGGACCCGCTCGGCCAGGCCGATCAGGCCGCGGCCGCCCGTCACCGGACCGGGCGATCCTCCCAGGGGCGGCCCGTTGACCACCCGGACCCGGGCACCGTCCGGGGCGTACCCGACCCGCACCTCGACCGGCGCACCCGGGGCGTGCTTGGCGGCATTGGTCAGCGCCTCCTGGACCACCCGGTACGCGGCGTGCTCGGCCGCCCGCGGCAGCCCGTCCGGCTCACCGGTGACGGTCAGCCGGACGTCCAGGCCCGCCGCGGCCGCCTCCGCGACCAGCTGCGGGACGTCCGCGTCGGCCGGGCCCCGGGCGGCGTGCGTGTCCGTCTCGTCCCGCAGCACGCCGATCACCTCGCCGAGGCGCTCGACGGCGGCCGCCGCACCCACCCGGATCTCCTGGGCCGCCTCCCGGTGCGGCGGGGCCAGGTCGGGCGCCAGCTTCAGCGCACCCGCGCGCAGCGCGATCAGGCTCAGGTCGTGGCCGAGGGCGTCGTGCATGTCCTGGGCGATCCGGGCCCGCTCACGCAGCCGCGCCTGCTCGGCCACCAGCCTCTGCTCGCGCTCGGCCCGCTCGGCGCGTTCCCAGCCCGCCCGCACCAGCTCCTGCGACAGCCGCCAGAACCGGCCCACCATCCACGGTCCCATCCCGGCGCAGACCAGGACCGAGACCACCGACGTCGCCTGCTCCGACCAGGCCGGCCGGGCGACGGCCACCAGCATGCCCGCCACCACCAGGACGGCCAGCAGCACGGCCGCCGACCGTACCCGCTCCGTCCGCACCCCGGCCGCGAACGCCGCGCCGACGCCCGGCAGCGCCCACCAGAGGGACACCGGGCTCAGCCCGAGCGCCCCGGCCGCCACCACCAGCAGCGCCCACTCCACCCACCGTTCTCTCCGCACCCGCCCGACCCTACGGACCCGGGCCGCCGCGCGGATCTGTCGAAAGTCATGCCCGCCCCGAGGACCGGCCCCCCGTGCCCGCCCCCGGGTGGCGATCCGACGCCACCGCCCCGACGACGACGGCGGCGGCCCCGGACGCCACCGCCCGGGACCGCCGTCCGCCCGCCGTGCCCGCCCGTCCTACTTCTTGGCGCCCGCCAGGTCGTCGAACATCGTCGACAGGAACTCCCGGCTCCACGTCAGCAGCTCCCGCCCGACCAGCGGCTTGCCGCCGATCCGCCCGGTGGACGGCCGCGGCACCAGCAGCTGCTGGGTCGCCGCCTTCACCTGGCTGCGCGGGTAGAGCCGGTTCAGCCGCAGTTGCTGCGACTCCCGCAGCTCGACCGGCCCGAAGCGCACGTGGGAGCCCTGCAGGGTGATGTCCGCGATGCCGCACCGCCGCGCGTACAGCCGCAGCGCGGCCACCAGCAGCAGGTTCTCCACCGGCTCGGGCAGCTTGCCGTACCGGTCGACCAGCTCGTCCCGGACCTGCTGGATGTCCTCCTCCGAGTTGACCGCCGCGATCGAGCGGTAGGCCTGGAGCCGCAGCCGCTCCCCCGGCGCGTAGTCGTGCGGCACATGGGCGTCGACCGGCAGCTCGATCTTCACCTCCAGCGGCTCCTCCTCCGGCTCGCCGCCGCCCGCCAGCGACTCCCGGAACTCGGCCACCGCCTCGCCGACCATCCGCATGTAGAGGTCGAAGCCGACGCCCGCGATGTGCCCGGACTGCTCGCCGCCGAGCAGGTTGCCCGCGCCGCGGATCTCCAGGTCCTTCATCGCGACGTACATGCCGGCACCCATCTCGGTGTGCTGGGCGATGGTGGCCAGCCGCTCGTGCGCGGTCTCGGTCAGCGGCTTCTCCGGCGGGTACAGCATGTACGCGTACCCGCGCTCCCGCCCGCGGCCCACCCGGCCGCGCAGCTGGTGCAGCTGGGAGAGGCCGAAGGTGTCGCCGCGCTCGACGATGAGCGTGTTGGCGTTGGAGATGTCGATGCCGGACTCCACGATCGTGGTCGACACCAGGACGTCGAACTCCTTCTCCCAGAAGTCGACGACCACCTTCTCCAGCTGGGTCTCGCCCATCTGCCCGTGCGCGGTGGCGATCCTGGCCTCGGGCACCAGGTCCTTCAGCCGGGCGGCCGCCTTGTCGATCGACTCGACCCGGTTGTGGATGTAGAACACCTGGCCCTCGCGCAGGAGTTCGCGCCGGATCGCGGCCGAGATCTGCTTCTCGTCGTACGGTCCGACGAAGGTCAGCACCGGGTGCCGCTCCTCCGGCGGGGTGGTGATGGTGGACATCTCGCGGATGCCGGTGACCGCCATCTCCAGGGTGCGCGGGATCGGGGTCGCGGACATGGTGAGCACGTCCACGTTGGCCCGCAGCTTCTTCAGCTGCTCCTTGTGCTCGACGCCGAACCGCTGCTCCTCGTCGACGATGACCAGCCCGAGGTCCTTGAAGCGGGTCTCCGAGGAGAACAGCCGGTGGGTGCCGATGACGACGTCCACCGAGCCCTCGAACAGCCCCTCCAGCACGGCCTTGGCCTCGCCGTCGGTCTGGAACCGGGACAGCGCCTTCACGGTGACCGGGAAGTTGGCGTACCGCTCGGCGAAGGTCGAGAAGTGCTGCTGCACCAGCAGCGTGGTCGGCACCAGCACCGCCACCTGCTTGCCGTCCTGCACCGCCTTGAAGGCCGCGCGCACCGCGATCTCGGTCTTGCCGTAGCCGACGTCGCCGCAGATCAGCCGGTCCATCGGAACGGACTTCTCCATGTCCGACTTGACCTCGGCGATGGTGGTCAGCTGGTCCGGCGTCTCCGCGTACGGGAAGGCGTCCTCCAGCTCCCGCTGCCACGGGGTGTCCGGGCCGAAGGTGTGGCCGGGCGCGGCCATCCGGGCCGAGTACAGCTTGATGAGGTCCGCGGCGATCTCCTTGACCGCCTTCTTGGCCCGCTGCTTGGTCTTCGCCCAGTCCGCGCCGCCGAGCCGGTGCAGCGTCGGGGCCTCCCCGCCGACGTACTTGGTGACCTGGTCGAGCTGGTCGGTCGGCACGAACAGCCGGTCGCCGGGGTGCCCCCGCTTGGCCGGCGCGTACTCCAGCACCAGGTACTCGCGGGTGGCGCCCTGCACGGTGCGCTGCACCATCTCCACGTACCGGCCGACGCCGTGCGCCTCGTGCACCACGTAGTCGCCGGCCACCAGCGCCAGCGGGTCGATCGCGTTGCGGCGCCGGGACGGCATCCGCCGCATGTCCTTGGTGGAGGACTTCTGCCCGGACAGGTCGGTCTCGGTGATGACCGTCAGCTTGAGCGCCTCGTCGACGAAGCCGTACTCGATCGAGCCGCAGGACACGTGCACGACGTCCCGGGTCGGCGCCTCGGACAGGTCGGCGACCAGCCGGGCCGGGATGCCCTCGTTGCCGAGCACCTCGGCGAGGCGGGAGGCCGGGCCGTGCCCCTCGGTCACCATGACGACCCGCCAGTCGGCGGCCAGCCGCTCCTTGGCGTCGGCGATCGCCCGCGCGGTGTCGCCCCGGTACGCCTCGACGGCGTGCATGCCGAGGGTCAGCGTGTTGGCGTCGAACTCCAGCAGGCCGTCGACCGAGGCGTCGCTGGTGGCGAACGGGCTGACCGACCACCACGGCAGGCCGATCTCGGCGGCGTGCTCGCGCACCTCGGCGAGCGAGCGCAGCGAGGCGGCCGAGACGTCGATCGCCTCCAGGTCGATCGGCCGGTCGCCGCCGGCCGCGGCCGCCACCCAGGAGGCGTGCAGGAACTCCTGACTGGTCGCCACCAGGTCGGCGGCGCGGGTGCGGACCCGCTCGGGGTCGCAGACCACCGCGACCGAGCCGAGCGGCAGCACGTCCAGCAGCAGCTCCATGTCGTCGACCAGGACGGGCGCCAGCGACTCCATGCCCTCGACCGCGATGCCCTCGGCGATCTTGTCCAGGATCTCGGCCAGCCCCGGGTGTTCGGCGGACAGCTCCGCGGCCCGGGCCCGCACCTCGTCGGTCAGCAGCAGCTCGCGACAGGGCGGCGCCCACAGGCCGTGCTCGGCGATCTCCAGCGACCGCTGGTCGGCCACCTTGAAGTACCGGATCTCCTCGACGTCGTCGCCCCAGAACTCCACCCGCAGCGGGTGCTCCTCGGTCGGCGGGAAGACGTCCAGGATGCCGCCGCGCACCGCGAACTCGCCGCGCTTCTCGACCAGTTCCACCCGGGAGTAGGCGGCCGCGGCAAGCCGCCGGGCGATCTCCTCCAGGTCGTGCGACTCGCCGCGCTGGACGGCCACCGGCTCCAGTTCGGCCAGCCCCTTCACCTGCGGCTGGAGCACCGAGCGGACCGGCGCCACGATCACCTGCACCGGCCCGGCGGCCGGGTCCTCGGCACGCGGGTGGACGATCCGGCGCAGCACCGCGAGCCGGCGGCCGACCGTGTCGGAGCGGGGCGAGAGCCGCTCGTGCGGCAGCGTCTCCCAGGCCGGGAACTCGGCGACCGCGTCCGGCGGCAGCAGCGAGCGCAGCGAGGCGGCGAGGTCCTCGGCCTCCCGGCCGGTGGCGGTGACGGCCAGCACCGGACGGCCCCGGTCCCCGGCCGACTGCCCGGCGAGCGCCCGGGCGAGCGCGGCGACCGCGAACGGCCGGGCGGCGGGCGGTCCGACCAGGTCGAGGTGCCTGCGGCCGCCGGCCGCGGCACCGGTGGCGGTCGCGGCCTCGATCGCCTCGGCGAGGGCCGCGTCCCGCGCGACGACATCGAGCAGTCCGGTCAGGCTCATCTGGAGTCTCTTCTTCGTCCCGTGGCTGGTGCTGCCCTGGGGGCCGGGGCCCGTCCGGGCAACGCGAACGGCCCGGCACGCCGAGCGGCCGGGGGTCTCCAGCCTACGCCGCGAGGCCGACCCGCACCCGGCGCACGGCCGGGGGCCGGCCGGGGGCGGTCCGGCGCGGACGAACCACCGGTCGCACGCTGCCGCTCCGGTCGTTTCGCCGGACCGTTTCCCGGCCGTCGCGATCTGCCACGAACTGGACATACTCCTGTCACTGCCCGTCCATGGAGATCGCGCACCATGGTGAATGTGCCCGCCGCACCCAACCGTGGGGGATGGCTGCGGGGGCACGGTCGCACACCCGATGGGGGTCGGGAGTGCGAGGCCGGGCGACCCTGGGTGGGGGCGCCCGCCCACGCGCCGGGAACCGTGGCGTCCTTTCCTGGAGGACGCCACGGGTCTCGGCCACACTCCTTCCCCGCCCCGGGGTCCTCGACGCACCGGTCCGCGGCCCGACCACCGCCGTCCCGCGGCCGCACCGCCGTTCCGCAGCCGGGCCTGCGCCCCGCCGCCGGCCGACCCGGGCACTCTTCGCCCCGGACACCCCTTTCCGGCCCCTTCCGGCGCAATCCCGGGAAAACCCGCGCGGGCAGGCCCCGCTCCCTACCCTGATGTGAAGACCGTGTGGGGGACGCCCGGAGGGGCCAGGGGGCGTCGCGATGGAGGGGGTTCTTCGTCATGCGCGTTGTCATCGCAGGCCAGGGCTACGTGGGGCTGCCGCTCGCGGTCCGCGCTGCCGAGGCCGGACACCGGGTAGTCGGCTACGACGTGGACGAGCGCCGGATCAAACGGCTGGCCGTCGGCGAGTCGTACGTCGAGGACATCCCGGCCGAGCGGCTGCGGCCGCTGCTGGAGAACGGGAGCTACCTGCCGTCCGCCGAGCCGTCCGACGTGGCGGGCTTCGACGTCGCGGTGATCACCGTCCCGACGCCGCTGCGCGAGGGCGTGCCCGACCTGTCGTTCATCGAGGCCTCGGCCGCCCTGCTCGCCCAGCACCTGCGGCCGGGGGCGTGCGTCGTCCTGGAGTCGACCACCTACCCCGGCACCACCGAGGAACTGCTCGCGCCGCTGCTGGAGGAGGGATCCGGGCTGACCGCCGGGCAGGACTTCCACCTCGGCTACAGCCCCGAGCGGATCGACCCGGGCAACCCGACCTGGCGGCTGGAGAACACCCCGAAGGTGGTCTCCGGGATCGACCCGGCCTCACTGGCGGCGGTCGACGGCTTCTACGGCGGGCTGGTCGAGCGGACCGTTCCGGTCTCCTCCTGCAAGGAGGCCGAACTGACCAAGCTGCTGGAGAACACCTTCCGGCACGTCAACATCGCGCTGGTCAACGAGCTGGCGATGTTCGCGCACGACCTCGGCATCGACGTCTGGGAGGCCATCGACGCGGCCTCCACCAAGCCCTTCGGCTATCTGCGGTTCACCCCCGGCCCCGGCGTGGGCGGGCACTGCCTGCCGATCGACCCGTCCTACCTGTCCTGGCGGGTCGAGCGGGCGCTCGGCCAGTCGTTCCGGTTCGTCGAGCTGGCCAACGACGTCAACAGCCACATGCCCGACTACGTGGTCCGCCGGCTCGCCGAGGCGCTGAACGAGCGGCAGCGCTCGGTCAAGGGCTCGCGGGTGCTGCTGCTCGGGCTGGCGTACAAGAAGAACACCGGCGACGCCCGGGAGACGCCGGCCGCCCGGGTCGCCGAGCTGCTGGTCCGGATGGGCGCCGAGGTGCTGGCCGCCGATCCGCACGTGGTGGTCGGGGTGCACGTGCCCGAGCCGGTGATCCCCGGCCAGCGGGCCGCCGAGCACGACCCGCACGGGGACCCGTTCGGCGCGGTCCGCCGGGTGGAGGCGACCCCGCAGGAGCTGGCGGCGGCGGACGCGGTGGTGCTGCTCGCCGACCACGACGACTTCGACTACGAGGCGGTCACCGCCCACGCCCGGTACGTGCTGGACTGCCGGCGCCGGCTGCCCCGGGGCGCCGCGGTCGAGGTGCTCTGACCCTTCGGAAGCGGTGCCGGGCGTCCGCACCCGCCCGGCACCGCGGGTCAGCGGGCCTCCTCGCCCGCGCGGCCCCGCGGGGCCCGTCCCCCGCGGCCTACCAGCGGGAGAGGTTGACGTCGTACATCATCACCTCGTGGCCCACGTGGCCGTTGAAGTCGTACTGCTCCCAGTTGAAGACGGTCCACGAGCCCATACCGCCGCCGAGGTACGTGATGACCTTGTTGTTCCCGGCGTCGATCCGGTCGACGTTGTAGATGCGCACGGCCATCCACCCGTCGTTCGCGAAGCAGAGCGTGCCGCCGTAGCCGTAGTTGTAGACCTTCGCGAAATCGTTGCGGTTTCCGCAATCGATGCGGTTGACGGCCCCGGCATTCGCGGCCGGCAGTAACGCGGCGGCCGCCGCGGTGAGCACGGCGAGTGCACCGATCCGGCGGCTCCCGGAATTTCCTGAATGATTCCCGGGAGAACGTTCCCGAAGATTTGTGCGGCGAATCATGTGAACCCTCCGAAGGGGTAGCGTCTGCGACTCCAGAGGCTGACATGACGCCGCACGGCCGAACAGTTCTTTTCCGGCCAAGCCGCACCGCCCCGGCGCCTCGGAGGCCGCCTCGCACAGGCATGCGCTAGGGTCCGAACAGTCCCGCCGTTCTTGAGAATCGGAGCTTCCGGATGGCCCTCCGCGCGCGTTTCGGGCGATTCACCGCCACCACTGCGGCGGTCTTTTTATCGGCCTTTCTCGCGGGCTGCTCCGGAGGATCCGGAGGAGGTTCCGCACATTCCGTCCTGACCCCGCCGGCCATCGACGCACCGAAAGCCCCGGAATCCGGCCGGGCCGGAATGACCGGACTTCCGCTTTCCGCTTATCAGTCCGACGACCAGGCCGCCCTGAGGGAGATCCGGGTGCGCAATTCGCTGGTCGTCTCGTGCATGCGCCGGGCCGGTTACGCCTCGTTCAGCGGGGACGGCCTGCAGGAGGCCCGGCCGCCGGACAACGCCACCGCCCTGCCGGCCGGCGCCTGGGGGTACCTGGGGCCGGAGGTGGCGGCCGTCCAGGGGTTCCACGCGCACCGGCGGGCCGCGCCCGAGGCGGGCGCCGTGCCGGCGGCCGGCGAGGCCTACGACGCCGCCCGGGTCGACTGCCACCGGCAGGCCGCCGACCGGATCGGCGCGCCGCCGGGGCCGGGGGCCGACCTGATCGGGCGGCTCTTCTCCGAGTCCATGGCCGCCACCGGGAAGGACGGGCGGGTGGTGGCGGCGACCGCGCAGTGGGCCGCCTGCATGGCCGCCGCGGGGTTCCGGGCCGAGGACCCGGCGACCCTCCCGGAGCGCTTCCAGACCGCGTCCGAGGCCACCCCCGCCGAGCTGGCCACCGCTCGGGCCGACGCCGACTGCACCACCGGCAGCAACCTCGCCGCCATCTGGTTCACCGTCCTGGCGGGCTACCAGCGCCAGCAGATCGACCACAACGCCACGGCCCTGAACGCCCACCGCGAGGCCGTCCGGGCCCAGGACGCCAGGCTCACCCGGCTCCTCGCCGAAGGGGACGCCGCGCCGGCCCCGTGAGCCGGACGCGGGCGGCGGGGCGGGCGCCGGACGCGTCGGGCCCCGGGCGCCGGACTGGCGCTCGGGGCCCGACGGGGACCGGACCGGTCAGCGGCGGTGGTAGCCGACCGTGTTCGGGGTCGCGTAGTCGCTGCCGTCGTCGACGATCACGATCTTCGGGATGATCCGGGTCTCCTCCTCGGCCGGCCGCCCGGCCGCGGCACCCGCGCCCTCACCGGCCCCCGCCACCGACGGCGGAGCGGCAGGCCTCGGCGGCACCGGTCCGGTGGCGACCGCCGCGGCCGCGGGCGGGGCGACCCGCCCCGGGGTGACCCGCAGCACCGCCGTGGCCGCCTCGTCGGCGGGCACCGGGGCCGGCTCCTTGCGCAGGTCGGCCCGCGGGTCCGCGAGGACGGGCAGCGGGATCTCCCCGGTGTCCGCCTCCGAGTCCACCGGGGCCCGGTCGGCCGGAACCCGGCCCACCGGAACGCCGTCCACCGGAGTGCCGTCCGGCGGAGTGCCGTCCACCGCCCCGGCGCCCGATCCCGGCGGCAGGGAGGCCCGGGACGGGGCCGCCGCCGCCAGCGCCGCGGGCTCGATCGCGCCGACCGCCGCACCGGTCAGCGAGGCCAGCGTCGCCTTGATGTGGTCGAGGTGCTGCTGCACCGTCTCCAGCCTGGTCGCGTACTCGCGCTGCTCGCGCTCGGTCGCCGCGTTGATCCGCTCGGCCTCGCGCCGGGCCTGCTCGATCAGCTGGTCCGCCCGGGCCTGCGCCTCGGCGTCGCTCTGCTTGATCTGGCCGAGCACCGTCTCGCGGAACTGCTCGGCCTCCTTGACCCGCCGCTCGGCGGTGGCGGAGACCGCCGCGTCCTCGGCGTCGGCCTCGCTCTGCGCCTCGACGAACATCTCGTCGGCCTTGCGGCGCAGCTCGGCCAGCTTGGCCTCGGCCCGCTCGGAGGCCTCGGCGGCCGCGACCCGGACCTTGGCGGCGTGCGCGGTGGCGGCGTCCCGGACGGACCGGACCTCGCGGTCGGTCTCGGCCCGGATGCCCTCCGCCTCGGCCCGGGTCCGCTCGTCGGTGCGGCGGGCGGCGGCGTCGGCCTCGGTGCGGGCGGTGGTCGCGTACTCCTTGGCGGTGCGGTCGAGCACCTGGCCGGCCTCGTACACCTCGTCGCGGAGGTCCTCGGCGAACCGCTCGGCCTTGTCGCGGACGGCGCGGGCCTCGTTCTCCGCCATCCGGGCCAGGCCGGCGGCCTCGTCGCTGAGGACCTGGTAGTCGGGCTCGGGGGCGTCGGCGGCGGTCTGCTGGATCTCGGCCAGCCGGCGCTCCATCTCGCGGAGTCCGGCGCCGAGCACGCTCAGCCGTTCCCACCCCTCGTCGCGCTGCGCGGTGAGCGCGGTCAGGGCGCGGTCGACCTGCTCCGGCGCGTAACCGCGCCGGGCAACGGTGAAGCCGTACTGGGGGACGGCGTCGCTCATGGGCTCTTCCCCTCGTGTCGCGGGCTGCGGAGCCCATGATCGGACGGATCGGTCCGCTCGGGAGCCGGGTCGGGGAACCCGGTCGGGATTCGGACGTCAGGCGGATCGAAACATGCCGAGGATGGACGTTTGCGACCATCCTCTTGACCTATTTTGCGCGGATGTGGACGAAACCCCAATGAGGCACCGCCGCGCCGGTACGCCGAAGGGGCCGTTCCGGGGCACCGGAACGACCCCCCGCCACCTGCGCGGATCCGGCACGGCCTGCCTAGAGCAGGCCGTCCCAGAACTGCTCCAGCAGCACGGCCCACCAGGTGTCCGCGGACTGCAGCGCAGCCGGGTCGATCGCGGCGAGCTGGGCCTGGAAGTCGGTCGTCCAGCGACCGGCCTGGTCCGGGGTCAGCCCGTACCGCAGCCGCCACATCCGGCCCAGCAGGGCCAGGGAGCGGACGAACTCCGGTACACCCGTGTTGACGAACCGGGGGGGCTCACCGGTTCCTTCCAGGTCCACCGCGACAACGTGCGCCGTGCCGTACTGCACGCAGAGCTGCCGACCGTAGTCGTTGCCGAGCACCAGGTAGCCGCCGAAGTCCGGGCCGCCCGGCAGGCCGCGCTCGGCGGCCAGCTCGGCGAGCGTCGGAATCGGCCGGCCCTCCTGGGCCTGTGCCCAGAAGAACGGTCCGAACTCGCGCGGCAGGCCCGACCACATCAGCGTCTGCGCCACCGGCTCGGGCACGCCCTGGCGGGCCACCGCGCGCTGCTCGAAGCGGAACACGTTCGGCCCGAAGGCCTGACCCGTCTCCTGGGCGAGCTGCTGCGGCGCGAGCGGCGGCAGGGCCGGGACGGTGCCCGGCGCGGGCAGCGGCACCCGGAACGGCCGGACCCGCTGCGGACCGGAGGCCAGCTGGTGCAGCTCGTCCAGGTGGTCCAGCAGCTGGGCCATGCCGGCCTGCCGGGACTGGTGGTCGCGGCCGTAGTCGGCGGTGTGGGTGAGCCGGACGTTCGGCCAGGAGGCGGCGATCATCCGGTTGCAGTAGCCGCCGGGCAGGTCGCACGACTCCAGCTCGGTGTAGAGCTCCAGCACCTGCTCCGGCGGCACGTTGAGCCGCCGCAGGTCCTGGAGGATCTTCCACTCCGGGTGCGGGGTGCCGGGCTCGCTGCGGTGCAGCAGCTTCTGCTCCGAGCCGTCCGGGCCCCGGTAGCTGAGCGCGGCGAAGTAGCCCGGGCCGACGGCGGGCACGCCGGGCGGCACCGGGGCGCCCGGCGGCGGTCCGGGGACGGGCGCCGGCGGGGCGGCCGGAACGGGGGCCGGTCCGGGCACCGGGGCGCCGGCCGGAGCGGGGCCGCCCGGGTAGCCGTAACCGGACCCGGGCGCGCCCGCGCCGGGCGGCGGGACCGCGGGACCGCCGGACGGCGGGGTGCCCGGGTCGACGGGGGCGCCGCCGAGCAGCGCCGGGTCGATCGCGCCCGCCAGCTGGGTGCGCTCGTACGCCACCCCGCCCGGAGCGGGTGCCGCGGGCGGCACGGGCGGGGCGGCCTGGGCGTCGCTGGGCCGCAGACCCGCCGGGGGCGGGGGCGGCGGGGCGCTGGAGGCGCTGCGGCCGCCGGCGGGGGCCGGGGCCGGGGCGGAGCCGCCGCGCAGACCGGCCGGCGGGGGCGGCGGCGGGGCGGAGGCCGGGTTC